>QIHS01000355.1 GCA_003229095.1 Woeseia sp.
CCGGGCTTACCGTTGGCAGTATCGAGTACGTGTGTCGTCAGTTTTCCCATACCAGCAGGCCGTCAAGATAAGTTTAATGGGTTCAGCAAAGTTAAATGATATCAGTAAATTACATAGGCCGGATGCCAGCGGTCAGATAGCCCCTAATCGACATCAGCAAATGGCTGCACCAATCCCCTGCAACTATGATAGCTTGCACATCGAACCATCCGGAGGGAATCCCATGAACCGCGAAGCACTGACTCGCCGCCTGTTCTTGCAGGGGTCCGGCACGCTGGCCGGCAGCATGATGTTAAGGGCCGGCATACCGGCATTCATTGCTGCCTCGCAGGCAGCCTGCAGCGCAAATGAAGAACTCGCGGCATTCGACATCTTAAGCAAAGCAGAAGCGCGTGAAATAGTCGCCATCGCCGCACGAATTTTTCCGACTACAGATTCACCGGGCGCGACCGAAGCGGGCGCTGTCTACTTCTTTGACAAAGCCCTGGGTTCAATTTTTGCAGACATGCTCGAACCCGCGCGCGGCATGCTGGCAGGATTCCAGGCGGGCGTCACTCCTGTATACCCAGGGGCCAGCATGTTTTCCGACCTGGATGAATCGGACCAGGACGACTATCTGCGTAGCGTCGAGAAGACACCTTTCTTTCAAAACGCGCGGCTGATGACCCTGATAGGTGTTTTCGGCATGTCTATGTACGGCGGCAACCGTGACGACATCGGCTGGAAGCTGGTCGGCATGGATGGCCCACCACATGCATGGGCATCGCCTTTTGGCTACTACGACGCTGAATACCTTGCAGCACAGGAGCAGCAAAATGGCGAATGAAAACCAGACGCAATATTCGCTGGATGAGGCGGTTGATTTTGTCATTATAGGATCAGGATCGGCCGGCGGTATTATCGCCAAGGAATTATCAACCAACGGATTCAAGGTCGTCGTGCTGGAGCAAGGACCGTTCCGGGCGGCTAAGGACTTCACGCATGACGATGTGTCTGTTTTTCTGTTTGAAGAACTGCAGGGCGGCGGAAACACCAATAATCAGCAAACGTTCAGAGATGACGCCAGCAAAGTCGCAGAAGCCCCGCAACGCACGCCAGCGTTTTATGCCCAAACGGTCGGCGGCAGCAGCGTTCATTTCACCGGCAACTTCTGGCGGCTCCGGGAACTCGATTTTAACGAACGAAGCCTGCTTGGTCCGATCAGCGGCACCAACTTTGCAGACTGGCCGATTAGCTATGCCGAGCTAGAGCCTTATTACACGCGAGTTGACTGGGAAATCGGTATTTCCGGCGAACCCGGCCCGAATGAGTCTTTTCGATCCAGGCCTTTCCCCATGCCGCCGATGCCAATCAAATCGTCAGGCGTTCTCATGGAGCGGGGCGCGAAGAAACTGGGCCTGAATGCCCAGGTTGAACCGCTGGCCATTCTGTCACAACCCCTGAACGGTCGGCCTGCTTGTATTAACTGTGGTTACTGTATGGGTTTCGGCTGCGAGGTCAATGCGAAGTCGTCAACGCTTGCGGCGATGATTCCGGACGCACTTGCCAGCGGCAATTGCGAAATTCGCGCGGAGTGTGCGGTGTTTCGCATTGAGACCAATGATCAGGGCCGTGCCGACGAAGTCATGTACTACGATCCGGATGGCAACGAGCGATCTCAGAAAACCAAAGCGGTCATCCTTTCCGCAAACGGCGCCGAAACACCGAGATTGCTGCTGAATTCGGCAAGCGAACGTCATCCTGACGGGCTTGCAAATTCGAGTGGTTTTGTTGGCCGCAACCTGATGTTCAACAGCCATTCCGATGTTCGCGGCGTTTTCGAACACCCACTGAACGACTTCAAAGGGGTGCAAGTCTCGCGGATGGTTCACGATTTTTACGAAACCGACCCGGCGCGCGGATTCTACGGTGGTGGAGGAATCGACGCGCGACCCTTTATGGCCGCATACCCCCTGCTGTTTTCATTGGCTGGTGCACGTCCGGAGGGCCCTACCTGGGGAGCAGATTACAAGCAAAACCTTGAACACGATTTCTCGCGAACTATGTTTCTGTTCACCGGCGGCACATCCCTGGCTCTGGACAGCAACAACGTCACGATCGATCCAACCTATAAAGACCACGATGACGATATGGCACTAGCGTATTTCCTGCAGGACCGCGCCTTTGAAATAATGCAGGCAGCCGGCGCTACACATGCGTGGCGAAACCCGATCCAATATCAAAGCCAGGGCGCACACCTGCTTGGCACCTGTCGCATGGGCGATGACGCAGCGTCTTCTGTCGTTGACAAGTTCCACCGTAGCCACGACATTTCGAATCTGTTCATTTGCGACGGCTCAAGCATGGTCACCTCGGGCCGCGGTCAGCCGACGATGACCATCATGGCGCTGGCCTTCAGGGCTTCGGAGCACATTATGGCGGCAGCGAGAAATAACGAGATTTGAGATCGCAGGAAAAGCGGTGTTAAACGTGAATCTTTTCCACGATGAGCGGCTCGTCGAAAAGCCGAAAATTCCGCCGAAGTGAGAGGCCAGGCTCTGCAGGCTTTGGTAGGCGGAATAAAGCGGACCGCAGGGAGCCATCTGCCTACCGAAGTCTGCAGAGTCTGGCCTCGGGGCTTACTACCACCCGTCTGTATTTGCTGATTTCGCGATCATCGAACTATCGTGCTCACTGTTCGGCATTACCTGTCAGCAAGGCATCACGCCGCTTCCCCAGCGCCGAGATCCGTCTTTTGTCCAGTACGTCGCCCAGTTGATCGGCAAGCCGCTCGTTCGATAACGCAGTTAGTGCATCCACCCAGGTGCCAGTGAGTTCAAGCGGAATTGTTTGCAGGTGTTTGGGCCGGCTGCGTTTCGTCGAAAACGCCTGCTCGTGCCCCATTAGCAAGAGCTGCCAACTGCTGGTGCTGTAAATCATGTTTTGCGATGCGCGGCTTTCGTTGTATATGAGCGCGTCAAAAATATACATCGAGTTCCATTGTCGGCGTAACGGGCAATGTGCGCCGCTGCCTCTTCCGCTTGCCGCGCGATCCG
>QIHS01000498.1 GCA_003229095.1 Woeseia sp.
CAAATAACAAGGGAGAGCGAAAGTTCGGCCAAAGGCCCATCTGATTCGGGTAGGGCGCAGCCCAATGAATAAACCAGGGCCGTCCGAGGTGCACCAACACCATCGTTATCGCGACAATCAGCGAAAAGAAGGTCATCGCTTCCGCGCTGCGGTACATAGCCTTGCGCCACTCGCTGTTGGTTATGTGCAGCACACAGGAAAGCAATGTTCCTGAATGGCTCAATCCAATCCAGAATATGAAGCTGGCGAGATACGTTCCCCATACCGTCGGGCTGTTCATGCCGGCGGCGCCGATACCGTAATAGAGTTGGTAGAACCAGGGAAAGAAAAAGCACAGGAGCGTTATGGACGCGGCGACACCAAGCGCGATGTAGTAATTCCGTCCTGTAACAGTGAGCGATCGTACGACGTCATCATTGACGTCTGCAAACTGGGCTTGTCCTGGCTCAGTCGGCATGGGTACTCACCTTCTTGAGGTAGACCACGGACGGTAGCGTATTGGTTTCTTCCAACACGTGATACGCGCGGGGATCGTTCTTCGAGACCATATTGTTAGCGTCCTTGCGATCACCGAATACCAGGGCTTCGCTCGGACAGGTTTGTACGCATGCCGGCTGCACTTCAGCGTCTTTTAGGCGGCGCCGACCATCGTCCTTCGCATGGTCCTTCGCCTGACGAATGCGCTGCACGCAGAACGTGCACTTTTCCATGACGCCTTTCTCGCGAACCGTGACGTCCGGGTTGAGTTGTTGCTCAAGCGGTGAGTCCCAATGGTGGTCGTAGTAATTGAAGTAGCGGACTTCATACGGGCAGTAAACAGCGCACGATCGTGTGCCAATACATCGATTATAAACCTGGGCGTTCAACCCATCCGGAGTGTGGTAGGTGGCAGAGACAGGACACACGGTTTCGCAGGGAGCCGCATCGCATTGTTGACAAAGCATCGGAATAAAACTGAGTTTCGCGTTGGGATACTCGCCTTCCCAGTAGCGTTCGATCCGGATCCACTGCATTTCGCGGCCTCGACCCAGCTCCTTTTCGCCGACGATCGGAATATTGTTCTCGGCCTGGCATGCCGTGACACAGGCACCGCAACCCGTACAACGGTCCAGGTCGACTGTCATTGTCCAGGCGTAGTCAAACTCTTCGTAATAGCCAGGCTTGCGATACTTTCGCCAACTGGCCATGAATCGATCTAGAAAGTTCATGTTGTCTTCACCACGATGGGAATGCTGTTCAATCCTGCGCTGTGACCGCCGGGGCTCGAGTCATCGCTCGTAAATTGCACAATATTTCTTCCAAGTTGCCGCGTTTCGCCGCCCGTCTGCGCGGGTGCTGCTCGTCGGCCGGTCGCCGTCAGGCTGATCCGCGTTGCATGCGTTGCGAGGTTGCCGGATGCTGTTGCAGCTTTCGGCGCAAGAATCTGCAGCGGATTTACACCACGGTCGCGCGCGTAGCGACCAAACGCGTTGTGTCCCTGACCGATAGGCATCGCGATTACCTCCGGCATGATGGCCGGAAAAATGACCACGGGCGCCTCGAGACTGCCGTGCTCGGAGGCGATGCTGACGAGGTCACCGTCCAGCACCCCGAGCTGTTTCGCCGTCTCCGGATTCATCTCCACCCAGGAGCCGTAGACGATGCTGGTCATTGGGTCGGGCAGCTCTTGCATCCACGGCAGATTGGCGCCACGCCCGTCATACATTGCTGTGGACATATAGGGATGCAAATAAAACGGATATTGTTCGCTGTCGCCCGAGAACTCGGGCTCTGCGACATCGATGTTGTCGATGACGGATTTATCCACAACGACAGTGTCATTGCGGTGAATGTCTTCGCCCCAGACTCCCGATACGAGGACATCGCGCCAGAACGTGTCGAAATCACCCGTATCGGTCGCGCTGCGATCATAGATCTGCCGCCATCCATCTTTGAGGCAGGTCTCCATCGAGTCCCATGGCATTGTGTCGTCCATGCCCAGCTTGTCACCGAGATCGAGAATGATGTCGCCCGTTGAACGAGTGTTGTACAACGGTGAAACCACGGGCTGGGAGATGGCGCCTACCGGGAAACCGAGTCCCGGCTGCGGCATGTCATCGCCCCAGCTTTCCAGATAGGTGTGGCCAGGTAGAATGACATCAGCCATCGTCGTTGTTTCATCCATAAAACTCGACAAGCTGACGATCATTGGAATGGATGCCAGCGCCTCTCGAAAACCGCTGGCGTGGGGCAGCGTGAAGGCCGGATTCGTATTGCTAACGATCAGAACATCGATGGCTCCTTGTTGAGCTTGTTCGGCCATTTGCTGCATTGCGATGAAATTAGCCTGACGGTCATTCGCCGACCCACCGACAACCGGATCTGTATTGAACACAACACCACCCGGTTTACCGATGTTGCCTACCAGGTAATTCAACACGTTGACGGCGACGAGCGTGTCCACTGCATTGCTTTGATTGTCGACCGCGCCTCCGCCTATGGCGAGGCCCGGCTCTGCATTTTTAAATTCGGTCGCCAGCCTGACAATGGTCTTTGCCGATACGC
>QIHS01000435.1 GCA_003229095.1 Woeseia sp.
GGATCATCCGGAATAATCTCTTTCACTTTTTGATCCGTCTTGTAAATGTCTTCCGGGTCTCCGGAAAGCGCTACCCAACGGAACGGGCCGATGCCGCGACAAAAGAGCGGTCGCACATAGGCGGGAACAAAACCCGGAAAATCAAACGCGTTCTCAACACCCTCATCGAAGGCGACCTGACGGATGTTGTTGCCGTAGTCGAACGTCGGCACACCTGCTTTCTGAAACTCAAGCATTGCTTTGACATGTGTTGCCATTGACGGGTTAGCGGCGGCCACCACGGCGTCCGGATCGGTTTCGCGTTTCGCCAGCCATTCATCAACTGTCCAGCCGACCGGCAGATAGCCGTTCGCAGGATCGTGCGCTGAGGTCTGGTCCGTTACCGCGTCCGGTCTGATGCCGCGCTTGAGCATTTCAGGTAACACGTCTGCAGCATTGCCGAGCAGACCGATCGAAGTCGCTGTTTTGCTGGCAATCGATTCATCGATCATAGCCATCGCCTCGTCCAGCGTATCGGCGCGCTTGTCGAGATAGCCGGTGTCAATACGCATGTCGATGCGATCTGCCTGGCATTCAATCGCCAGCATGGAGGCGCCGGCCATCGTAGCCGCCAACGGCTGCGCACCGCCCATGCCGCCAAGGCCAGCTGTCAGAATCCATTTGCCGGTGAGATCGCCGTCATAATGCTGCCGACCCATTTCGGCGAAAGTCTCATAAGTGCCCTGCACAATTCCCTGGCTGCCGATGTAAATCCACGAACCGGCCGTCATCTGGCCGTACATCATGAGGCCCTTTTTATCGAGCTCGCGAAAGTGCTCCCAATTTCCCCAGGCGGGTACCAGATTCGAGTTGGCTATCAAGACGCGCGGGGCATCCTCGTGAGTGCGAAAAACGCCGACCGGTTTGCCGGACTGCACCAGCAATGTCTCGTTGTTCTCGAGTTCGCAAAGCGTCTCGACGATACGGTCAAAACATTCCCAGTTTCTTGCCGCCTTACCGATGCCGCCATACACGACCAGGTCATCCGGTCGTTCGGCAACGTCGGGATCGAGATTATTCATCAGCATGCGTAACGGTGC
The DNA here is from genome assembly GCA_003229095.1 of Woeseia sp. Lineage (GTDB taxonomy): Bacteria > Pseudomonadota > Gammaproteobacteria > Steroidobacterales > Woeseiaceae > SZUA-117. The sequence continues at coordinate 1,080 of QIHS01000435.1, forward strand.
TTCCGTTAACCAGCTCTTTGCGCGAAGGGCGGTGCCAGTCGGGGCCTTGATGGTTCTTTTGCCTCTGTTACTCATTGGTCAAAACTCCACTTGATGTTCGATCACCGGAGGACGCCGTGCCCGGCGGTGCATAGTGGCCCGACAACTCAAAGCGGCTACCCGGGTGGTACAGCCTGGCAAAACTTACGGGCCGGCCATGTGCCCAGGTTCTCCTGGTCACGGTGAGGCAGGGTTCGTTTTTTGCCATCTGCAATGCGCGTCTTGTCGTCACGTCCGGCAGCGTTGCACGAACGACGTGTTCGGCTTCCTGAAGTGGCGATATCGAACTCAGATAGGCACTCGGCGTTATTGCTGAAAAATCCTGTTGCAGAAACTGCGGTGCAAAATCCGGCAGGACAAAACGATCTTCCAGCTGTATCGGTATACTGCTTTCGTGATGAACAATTCTGACGTGCAACAACGGCGCGTCTGTTTCGATTTGCAGGGCCGTGGCGGCATTACTGCCAGCAGATGACTCGCCACAATAGAGCACCGTTGCCGAATGTTTGTGTCCACGCCTTGCGACCTCATCGGCAATATTGCGAACCTCGAGAACGTGCGAGTCAGCTTTGAAGTCGGCCACGAACGTGCCAACACCGGCCACGCGCTCGACATATCCTTCATCGTTCAATTCGCGTAGCGCACGGTTCGCTGTCATGCGCGATACGCCAGTCGAATGCACCAGCTCATTTTCCGAGGGCACGCGGTCAAGCGGCCGCAAGTCTCCGGTAGAAATTCTGCCGATGATCATTTCTTTAAGCTGTCGATATCGTGGCGTGGTTGCCGTGTTCATAATATTTCCATCCCGGCTTGAATTTTCTTCGCAGCCGAAGAATAGGCCGCGCGTGCTTCCTCCTCGCCCACCGCCCTGCCATCAATGACGCGCCATTCGCCGTTCACCATGACGCGATCAATGGGCAGTGTGAAACCGGAAAAGACCAATGCGTCAAGAAAAGACAATGACGTATGTCCGGCTAACATTGCGTTAACCGCACCGGGTGCGATCTCGCCACCGTTATGACCGCAGGCCCGCGCCCCGCCACTTGCCACGGCCTCAAAAAGGCTATGTCCTGTATGTGGCCGGCTGATCGCAGCGACGTTTCTGCTTTGTGAGATGAGGCGTTGCCCGTATTCGAGCCAGCGCATTTCCTCAAACGGATTGATCGACACATTGCTGTCCGATCCGATTGCGATACGCCCACCTAATTGAAGATACGACTGCAACGGAAAAAGCCCGTCTCCAAGATTGGCCTCCGTACTCGGGCAGAGACCGACGACCGCGCCTGAGCGTGCGATGGCGGCAACTTCGTTTTCGTCGATGTGCGTCGCGTGTACAAGACACCAGTTGTCTTGCACAGCGCAATTGTCAAAAAGCCACTCCACAGGTCGTGCGCCGAGTATATCGAGACACTGTTCAACTTCGCGTTGCTGCTCCGCAATGTGAATGTGCATGGGTACTGCGTCTTTCTCAGCAACCGCAGCGATCGCCTGCAACGATTCGGCCGTGACGGCACGCAGGCTATGTGCGCCGATACCAATCTGAAATCTGTCAGCAATAATCGCCGATGCTTTTTCGTAATGCTCAATGAGTTCATCGACAGTTCGCGCAAAGCGTTTTTGATCGTCGCTGGTTTGAGCCTCGTCGAACCCGGCTCTTTCGTAGAGAACAGGTACATAGGTCAGTCGAATGCCGGATGCCTCTGCGGCCTCAACGATGGACATGAACATCGCCTCACTTGCGCCGCTGTCGCCGGGCTCGTTGTGCAGATAGTGAAACTCTGCCACCGAGGTATAGCCGGTCGCTAACATTTCGGTGTAGACCTGCCGGGCGATCGCCTTCATTGCCTCGGCGTCGATCTGCCCGGCGAGCGAGTACATGCGACGGCGCCAGGTCCAGAAATTGTCCTTGTCAGCCGGTGCACGCTGTTCGGTATGACCTGCCATCACGCGCTGAAAAGCGTGACTGTGCACATTGGCCAGGCCGGGAATAACAATGCCTGCGTGAAAATCATCATCCTGGGCCCGGCTGTCGGGCGAAACGGAATCGATCCGCCCATCGCTGAGCACGATACGAACGTTGTCTGCCCAACCGTGCTCAGTTAGCGCTTGCCGCGCGAATATGTCTGTCATTTCGGTCTGCCCTGCAGGTTGTATATACAGGCTAGTGCATGTTACCGTTCTTTGCAATCAACGCAGCAGAGGCGCGTATGCAGAACTGGGACCTTCTTCTGACGGAAACGAACATTGCCACGATGGCGGAGGGCCGCGGCGCCTATGGCGTCATCGAAAACGCCTCAATCGCCATCTCCGCTGGCAGGATCGCCTGGATCGGCCCAACCACCGACCTGCCAGCAGCCGATATTAAGGACACCCACCGAATGGCCGGCCGCTGGCTGACGCCGGCATTGATCGACTGTCATACCCATCTTGTATTTGCCGGAATTTGAGCAGCGCCTGGGTGGTGCCAGTTACGAGGAGATCGCCCGTGCCGGCGGCGGCATCATGTCAACGGTCAATGCGACTCGAGCGCTGGATTCAGCCACTTTGCTGCAGCAATCCTCCGCACGGCTGGATGCTCTGCGCGCCGAGGGATGCGCCACGGTGGAGATCAAGTCAGGCTACGGCCTGGATCTGCAGACCGAGCTGAAGATGCTCGAAGTTGTTCGCGAATTGGGCAAAACAGCCGGTGTATCGATTGCGAGCACTTTCCTTGGTGCCCATACTATTCCGACTGAATTTAAGGATAAAACCGACGCCTACATCGACCTGATCTGCGAAGAAATGTTGCCGGCCGTGCGTGAGCGACAACTAGCCGTCGCGGTGGATGCGTATTGTGAGTCGATTGCATTTTCGGTCGAACAGGTCGCACGTGTGTTCGAAAAGGCGAACGAATTGGGTCTTCCGGTCAAGTTGCACGCAGATCAGTTGAGT
>QIHS01000316.1 GCA_003229095.1 Woeseia sp.
TACCAGTTCGCCAGCGCGGAAGACTGTGATCGTGCACGTATACAAATGATCGATCTGGCAGAACGCGCCGACAACGTTTTGATCGACCGGACGAGCGCGCAATGCGAGACAAGAGCGATTGAGTCTGCAGTGTATGCGAGCAGCGATGATACGGGTGTTTCTGTTGCAACCAGCGCGGGAATTCTCGCAGATGGCGGCGAAGGCCCAGGCCCGGACTTCATACAGGCAGCTCACGCCGAAAGATTGCAGGGGCTGAAGTCTTGCGAAGAAACCAGCGGTGTCGCGCCATGCAAAATCGGTTCGATTATCGTCGAGCCTGCGGCCGAATCCAGTAACGATCAGGTCTGGCGACAGCAGAATAACTGAGCGCCGGGCAGCAATCGAAAATACTGACGGTTGGGTGCCTGCGTGCAAACTTACGATGTCGCAATTCTGGGTGGCGGCGCGGCCGGCCTCATGTGTGCCATTGTTGCAGGCCAGCGCGGTCGACGGGTTCTTGTGCTCGAGGGCTCGAACAAGATCGGCAAGAAGATTCTCATGTCGGGTGGCGGTCGCTGCAATTTCACCAACTTGAATTGCACGCCTGCCAATTTTGTCTCCACCAATCCTCGTTTTTGTGTTTCCGCGTTAAGCCGCTATTCTCCTGAAGACTTCGTTTCCCTGGTCGAGAAACACGGCATTGCATACCACGAAAAGGCTGCTGGTCAGTTGTTCTGCGATCACTCGTCAAAAGACATTCTTGCGCTGCTGGTCAAAGAATGCGAAATGGTGAACGTCGATATCATCGAGCATTGTGCTGTTTCTTCAGTCACTTATAGCGACGGGTTTTCTGTGGCTACCGACAAGGGAGAATTCGCAGCAAATTCGCTGGTTGTAGCAACCGGCGGATTGTCGATTCCGAAGATGGGCGCAACCGGTTTCGGTTATCAGCTCGCCCGCCAATTTGGTTTGAAAGTGATTGAGACCACTGCCGGCCTGGTGCCCTTCATGTTCACCGGTTCGATGCAGGAGATGACCAGCAGGCTTTCTGGCATTAGTTTACGCGCAGCCCTGTCGACCGGGAAAACCACGTTCACCGACGACGTTCTGTTCACGCACAGGGGCTTGAGCGGCCCGGCAGCATTGCAACTGTCCAGTTTCTGGACACCGGGTAGCGTAGTCGAGCTGGATTTGCTGCCAGGAGAAGATGCGTCGTTGCTATTGCTGCAGGCGAAATCATCCCAGTCGAAAAGTTTGATCAGAACCGTCTTGTCTGACGTATTGCCGCGCGCGATGGTCATGGAGCTGCAAGCGCTCTTTTGGCCGACCGCCGCCGACAGTCCTCTTGCCGAGATGAGCGATGACAGACTTCGGCGTATCGGGCAGCAACTCAATGCCTGGCAACTTAAACCCTCAGGGACCGAGGGTTACAGAACGGCAGAAGTGACGCTCGGCGGTGTCGATACTGACGAATTGTCGTCCAAAACGATGGAGTGCAAGCGGCAGCCCGGCTTGTATTTCATCGGTGAAGTCGTGGATGTCACTGGCCATCTGGGTGGCTTCAATTTTCAGTGGGCGTGGGCTTCGGCACAGGCGGCGGGGGCAGTGGCCTGACTGTCGAATATTTTGTAAATCAAGAAGTTGTAGGCGAGTCAGGGGTCGAAGAGGTCCCATTTTAGTGGCACTAGTGCTATGTTCACAGTCGCCCTTATGGGAGAGCAGCGCGTGGCGAGTCTTTTTCAGGAACTAAAACGGCGAAATGTATTCCGCGTCGGCGTGGCGTATGTGATTGTGGGCTGGCTGATCGTACAGGTGATCGAGACGATCAGCGAGCCGCTCGGTCTGCCCGACCAGTCAGTCCTTCCTGAGCAATACGTAAACAGCGCCGGTACCGCCATGCGCCTGGCGCGTCGACACAAAAGCCAGTACCTCATCCCATCGTCGCAGCCAGTTATTCACCCTGGCTTTCAAAATCGGCCCGCGATCGCCGGAGCCCAGACCCTTGCCATGAATGACGCGCACGCAGGTGTGGCCGCGATAACAGCTCTCACTGACAAACTCTCGTAACGCGTTCTTCGCTTCCGGCACGGTAAGGCCGTGCAGATCAATTTCGTT
>QIHS01000192.1 GCA_003229095.1 Woeseia sp.
CACTGGAAACGCGCAAAGAATTTTTTGGGCTGGAGACCGGCATTAACACAGCGCGCCTCTATCCCACTGCGCGGCTGGTGTCCGGCATCATCGGCATGCAAATTCCACGCAACAAAGCAATTGTTGGTGAGAACGCGTTTGCACATGAAGCCGGCATTCACCAGCACGGCATGCTGCAACACGCATCGACCTATGAAATCATGCGTCCAGAGGACGTTGGTATCAGCAAGTCCAACCTGGTGCTCGGCAAACACAGTGGCCGGCACGCATTTAGAGATCGTGTACGCGACTTAGGGTTTGAGCTTGACGAATTTGAGCTCAACCGGGCGTTCACGGAATTTAAGAAACTCGCAGACAAAAAGAAGGATATGTACGACGGCGATATCGAAGCGATCATCATGAACGTCGATAATTCGTCTGCAGGACCCTGGACGCTGCGATCGCTGCAAATCACGTCGGGCACCGACATGGCGGCAACGGCAATGCTGAATCTCGTTAGTGAAAATGGCGACGAGATTAAAAAGGCTGCAACCGCCGATGGACCTGTCGAGGCTGTATTCATTGCACTTGAAGATGCTACGGGAGTGGATCTGAGCCTGAAGCATTTTGAACTGCACAGCGCCACCGTTGGCGAAGATGCACAGGGCGAGGCAACGGTCACGGCAGACTACAACCAGCACACTTATCGTGGCCACGGAACCAGCCAGGACATCGTTGAAGCGGCATCCCGGGCGTACCTTGAAGTGATTAACCGAATCCTGCGACGGCGAGCGCGAGGCCTTGACAATCCACAATCGGCAGATGACATAAGTCGAGCCTCCATCTGACAAGTTAATCTCTTGTGCCAACGACGGGCCTGCTTGTTATGCTGGCGCGACAAATGATTGGCGGAGCAAATTGAATGAGTTTTAGTGGTGGAAAACTGATCTGGCAAAACGGCCAGATAGTGCCCTGGGAACAGGCGACGGTTCACGTAATGACCCATGCGCTTCACTACGGCTCGTCGGTTTTCGAAGGCATTCGTGTCTACAGTACGCCCAACGGACCGGTGGTGTTTCGACTCAGCGATCACATGAAACGATTCTATGAATCGGCGAAGATTTATCGCATGCCGATGCCTTACGCGATAGAGGAATTAAGCGAGGTCTGCAAGCAGTTGATCCTCGTCAATGACTTGATGAATGGTGCCTACATTCGGCCGATCGCTTTTCGCGGCTATGGCGAACCCGGTCTCGCGCCGAAACCGGATCACAAGGTGGACGTTGCCATTGCCGCATGGGAATGGGGCACCTACCTTGGTGAAGACGCGCTGGAAAATGGTGTCGATGTCTGTATCTCGAGCTGGCAACGTGTTGCGCCGAATACCATTCCTGCGCTCGCAAAAGCCGGCGGAAATTACCTGTCGGGCCAGTTGATCAGCGCCGAGGCCAAACGCCTTGGATTCCATGAGGGCATCGCGTTGGCCAGCGATGGCACCGTCAGCGAAGGTGCGGGCGAGAATTTATTCATGATCAGGGACGGCCACATCATTACGCCACCGGCAACCTCGTCGATCCTGACGGGCCTTACGCGGGACAGCATAATCAAACTTGCTGAAAGAGCCGGCCTGCCCGTCAGAGAACAATCAATACCCAGAGAAGCGCTCTACCTGGCCGACGAAATATTCCTGACCGGCACCGCCGCGGAAGTGACGCCTGTACGCAGCGTTGATCGTATAAGCATTGGCAATGGCGCATGTGGACCGATGACAAAACAGCTGCAAGATGCGTTCTTTGGCTTGTTTACTGGCGACACTAACGACGACGATGGCTGGTTGGAAGGCGTTGGTGAGCAAGCGGCTGCCGCCGCCAGCGCGACCTGAACAGGATTCCAGTGGGCGAGAACACGGCAAGAACACTTTATGAGAAGCTGTGGTATCAGCATCTCGTTAAAGATGAGACGCCTGACACGCCAGCCATTCTCTACATTGACTTGCACCTGATCCACGAAGTCACGACGCCGCAGGCGTTCGACCTGCTTCGACAAAAAGACCTGAAGGTGCGGCGACCCGATCTCACACTGGGCACACTCGATCACTCAACCCCAACCACACCCGAAGATGCGGCAAACCAGGTTGTCAAAATGCAGGACAACTGTCGTGAATTCAGCTTGGAATTGCACGATTTTGAGTCTCAACACCGTGGCATCGTGCACGTTATTGGACCGGAACTGGGCGCAACACAGCCGGGGAAAACCATCGTCTGCGGCGACAGCCACACCAGCACGCATGGAGCATTTGGTGCCCTCGCCTTCGGCATTGGTACGACCGAGGTCGGTCATGTTCTGGCAACACAATGCTTGTTACAGCGCAAAGCCAAAACACTGGCAATAGAATTAAACGGAACATTGCCGGCAGGCGTGACAGCCAAAGACTTGATTCTTGCTGTCATCGGAAAGATCGGCGTTGACGGCGGCACAGGACATATCATCGAGTTTCGTGGTTCTGCCATTCGCACAATGGACATGGAAGCGCGCATGACGGTGTGCAATATGTCTATCGAGGCCGGCGCAAGAGCTGGCATGATCGCACCTGATGACACGACGGTTAACTACCTGGAAGGTCGACCTCGTTCGCCCACAGGCGCTGACTGGGACGCTGCTGTCGTACGTTGGCGCAAGCTTCGCGGCGATGACGATGGCATTTTTGACAAGACGATCTCACTTGATGCATCCGACCTGCAGCCAATGGTCACTTTCGGCACCAATCCGGGCATGGTCATATCGGTAAACGATCCCGTTCCCGACGATAGCAGTGACGCAGCCTTCAAGAAGGCATTGACGTACATGAAGCTTGCGCCCGGCAAGCCACTGAGTGATGCCCCCATCGATGTCGTTTTTGTCGGCAGTTGCACGAACTCGCGAATTTCAGACCTCAAAGAAGCAGCGCAGGTCATGCGCGGGCGCAAGGTTGCAGACGCCGTAAGAATGCTGGTCGTACCCGGATCCGAACAGATCAAAGCAGAGGCTGAATCGCTCGGGCTGGACAAGGTTTTCCGGGAATCCGGCGCGGAATGGCGCGAACCGGGATGTTCAATGTGCCTTGGCATGAACGGCGACACTGTGCCGAGCGGTCAATTGTGTGTCAGTACCAGCAACAGAAACTTCGAAGGACGCCAGGGCATGGGCGCGCGCACCATACTGGCAAGCCCGATGAC
>QIHS01000388.1 GCA_003229095.1 Woeseia sp.
AAGCGAGCATTGTGTGTCAAACACGAGCATATCCGCCCTGGAGCTGGGTTTTCGCGTGTGCGTAGCGGGGGATGCACATGGCACCGTCTCTACGGACGACGACGCGGCCGTGATTGTTTCTCGACAAAACGCCTTGCTTGCGGACCGCGGCGCCCGGGTTTTGACAAACGCTTCATTGCTGTCTCTTATCGCGTCGAATTAGCCTACACATCGTCAGTGCCCAGCGGTGAAGCCATGTAATGCCGCCCGGTCCTGTGTAGGTATCCTCGGATGCGTAGGCGGAGTCTTCCAGCGCTTCTCCCAGAGTGATAAATTCATAACCCAGGTCGACTAACCGCGCGGCCAACGCATCGAACCAGTCGGCATTGAGTTGGTTTGCGTGCAACAGCAATACGTGAGCAATATTCCGATCAAAGAGCTGTTGCGATTGATCTTCATAGAATGCGAATACGCTGAGCATATAGTCGATATAGTCAGCACCGATTTCTTCGAGTGCGAGATCGTATGCGCGCGCGAAGACATATTCAGAATTGTCAATCGAAACCGGCGCTACCTGGTATCCGTGTTCACCGAGGAATTTTTCAAGCCCGAGTTTCGTTTCCATGTCCCTGCCGGTACGCAAAAATGGATGACGAAAGTATTCTGGTGTTTTCTCCCGCTCCGCCAATAATTTTCGGATATTGATTTCACCGCGGAGAACGTCTGCCTGAAACTCTGCGAGCGGGGTTTGGTTCAGATCGGGATGCGAGAAGCTGTGATTGCCCAGGTCCATTCCCGCGGCAAGCCAGAGGCGCAATAGATCCACGCTGTCGGGTTTCAGGTCGCCTTTGGAATACAGTTTGTGTTCGTTGACGAAGCCAATAGCAGGAATGTCGTGCCTGGCCAGGGTATGCAGCAGGCTAAGCGTCATTGTGCGACGCGTTGCAGCATCCCTGGGTACCGATCCGGCTATTGGAAGATCATCAAAGGTCACCGACACCTTGCGTTGAGGTACTGCGTCCGCTGACGACGCAACTGCCACCACAAGCATGCAGGTGACGCATGCAGAGACCATCCGCAGTAAGTATTGGTGCATCGAACTGTTTCCTGTTGCTGAGCTTAAGTGGGCGCAGATTCGGTCAGTAGTCCGAATTTCAGATGGCGCACAACGCCGATTGAGGACATTATGTGAAATTCCGCAGCGTCCTGCCAGCCATTCCAGGGGTGGAAATGGATAGGCAGTTTGGTGCGCGCCCGGTCGCCCATTGATCCGGTTTGCGAATTAGGCCAGATTGTTGCGATACTCAATCCAGCCAGACCCCATAACAATTAAAAAAAGCCGCTGAGGGGCGCCAGGGATGCCACGATACAGTTCTCAACGTCATCGGAAGATGATGGATGAATCCGAATATGCCATACAGGGCGCATCGGTTGCAGCGCCCTCCCGAGAATCACGAATAGTCAATAACATGCTGCAGAACAGTCGGGTCTACAAGGCGTGGGAATCCAGACATGCCGACTTGATTCTGCCGGCAGCAGAGCATCGGTTTAAAAAGCGTCAGATCGTTGCGCTGCGAAATGTCGAGGTAGATCTCGTGCATCGCAGGGCATTGTTCAAATTCATTATCAAGAATGGACTGCGGGGGCAGCAACGGCGCCACCTTTTTCGGATTTTTCACAACACCCTCGACTTCAATGCCGCCGTACTCATGGAACATCAACACTACATGCTTGCTGTATCAAGCCGTGTTTCTGCGGATCACCTTATCGATATCATGTATGACCCGGGTAGCAAAGAGTTGCTACGGCAGTACGAGAAAATCTATTCAGGTTATTTTGAGATGAAGTGTTATGTAGCTGGCATGGGGGATAGCGAGTGCATAGAGCTCGTCCGTGCAGGATTGCCGGATGCACGAAAGAAACTGAGCGAAGCACGCAAGAGAATTGATTCGGTGTCACCGGACAGTGGCTGTGGCAGTTTTGACCGGCAGGAAGTGCTAGCCCGTAGCGGGCGATATCGGGTACAAAACTACATGGTTGGCTGAGCTATTGCGTGCGTTTTCAAGAGAGCGTTAGTGCGTCTGAGCTTCCAGATTCAATAGGGCGGGCACATCGGAGGGTTTGTAGAGATCGATATGTGACATTGCGATCGGCTCATTTGGTTTAGCTGTGATGACAATTGTTTTCTTGCCATTCAGAAACTCCATGTAGGGCCCCAGAAGATAGTCATCAAATACAATTCCATTCGACTCACCGTAATATTCGAACGTGGCCATTTGTGCTAACAGAATTTCCTCCGATGACAGGCCAAGCTTGCTGCAATAAGTCTCAATACGTTCATTGAGCGACTGATCTGTGTACTCAATGACAAGGCTACTCAATCTGGGTCGATAGGTGCTGCCTTTTGCCAATTCGATCATCAGGTCGCCGGCAAGGGCCAGCTTTGCCTTGATGTCCCACATGTCTTCGATGCTGGAGTCGATTTCCAG
>QIHS01000534.1 GCA_003229095.1 Woeseia sp.
GCATTGGTCGGATTGACCAGCCATGCGGCCAGGGCCTGGCGCCGCCACACATTGGACACTATGTCCGGCGGATTTGGGCCGTCGATGACGGTAGTCTGCCGGTTGCTCGAAAGTATGTCGCCGTCGTGGCTGTAGCCGCCCGCGTCACAGCCGCTCGGAGACTCACCGCGATTGCTAGCGTAGTAGTGGTCCGATGCTTCGCTGCCAAGCGTGCCGGATTGTATAATCCCCCTGACGAGCATGCCGGTGGTCATATTGAATGGATAGCAGCCGGTGTGAAAGAACTCGGCCTCGGCAAAAACATCACGCTCGTCAATTTCGCGACGGTAACCGCTGGTAACGTTGTCGCCGTTATCGTAAACGTAGTAGCCGGCAGGATTCCAGGCCAACGAATTGTCCCAGCCTGTGCCGTGCCAGTTGTCGATGCGACCACGGACGTAGCTTGCTGAACGGTCTACGGAAGCATCGTCGTACCAGAGATAGACGTTAGTCGTCGTCATTGCCGGTAGTGCGGCTGGCGACGGATTGTTGTGGTAGAGGTAATAGTTATCATCATTGCCACCGGCTGCGATGTCTGCAACCAGCGCGAATCGAACGTCGGTGGTTGCCGTGTTGCAGCCCAACACATGTCGCGACAAGTCCTGCCACCCAAGGCCGTCATAGAAGGTGATGCGCAAATCACTGCAGTCGGCCTGCATTTCTCCAGCGGCAATCAGGGCCTGGGTGTCCAGCGTGACGATGCGGACGGTGTAGCCGTTATAACCCCTGTCCGGCACATTCGCACCTGTGCTGACGTCGATATTGAAACGTTGCAGGTAAGCGGTGTCCCACCACAGAACAGTGGCGGCCAATAACGGAAAGGAAAAGTACAACCCGGCAACAAGCAAGGCGACCCGACCCACCTGAGATAGTCGCATAATCACCCACCCATGATAATCGATCTATTGGTGTCGCCGCGACATTTCTTCGCTCCAAGTGTTCATCCGCTGTACCAGTCAACTCCGCGCGCATCTCGTTCGACGGTGATGCGGCCCTGGTTCACCAGGTAACTCAAGTGGGCGATGGACTCTCCGGTGGCCATGATCAGATTGCTATTTGTGATCTTGCTCTTGAACAATACCGGGAACACATCAATTGCTCGTTTGCGGTCCTGGCATATTGTTTCCAGTTTCCGCAGGTTATCCAGGTGCTCGGTAATCATCTGGTCCAGCCGAAAGTGCGCGCCGCGAAATGGTTTGCCGTGTGCGGGTAGAACGAGCACGTCTGCCGGCAAGCGATCCTTGAGCAATTGCAGTGATTCCAGCCAGTCCGCCAGCGGGTCCGCCGCCGGTTCTGTAGGATAGACGCTGACGTTCGATGAAATTGTTGGCAACAGCTGGTCGCCGGAGATCAGGATGTTGAGTTCTTCGCTGTAAAAGCACAGGTGCTCAGGGGAATGTCCCTTGCCAACAATGATTTGCCATTCGTACTTGCCGATAGTGATTCGGTCGCCATCACGAACGCGTCGATAGGATTCGGGAAGTTCGCACACATACTTGCCGAACAGGCCAAACAGTTTTTGATAATGGTCGAGCTGATCAGGCTGAAAACCGGCTGCGGTGTAGAAGCGATTGCCTTCTTCAGGTGTGGTTCGACCGGTATCGGCGACCAGTATTCTGGCGAGCAAATATTCGTCTCGCGACATCCACAACGGAGCGTCGAAACGACCGGCGAGCCAGCCAGCACAGCCAATATGATCGGGGTGCAAATGGGTTACAAAGATACGGTTCAGTGGGCGATTCTGCATTAGATCGCTGAAGGTCTTTTCCCAGATATCTTTGCAGTCATCGATACCGACGCCAGTGTCGATGGCCGACCACGCTTCGCCCTCATCAATAAGCCAGAGATTGATGTGTGCGAGTGAAAACGGCAGGTGCATGCGCAGCCAGAAGACACCTGGCGCGACCTCCATCGTCTCGCCGGTCTTTGGCCTTTCTGAAAACTCGTATTGGACCTGATCAATAATATTCATCGCGTGCATATGGGTATTGTGTCATGCGGCGCGGGCGGATACCTGCAGAAAGTTCGCCAGTTGCGATGCTATTCGCGACAGTTCCTTGACCGGACCGAAACCACGAATTTCGAGATATTCATTCACGATTGCGACGGCCTGATCGTGGTTGTCTGTCGTCAGGTTTTGCAGGATCTGGTCGATGTTCGCTTCGAATTCAATGATGAGTGCTCTCTCCATTTTTCTTTCCTGGGTCATGCCGAAGAAATCAAGGCGCGTACCACGTAAGGCACGCATTTTGGCGAGAATGCGGAACAACGGAACAATCCATGCGCCAAATTCACGTTTGCGAGGGCGTCCACGGGAATCGATACCTCGGGTCAGCAGTGGTGGCGCGAGGTGGAAGCGCAATTTTGCATTGCTGCCGAAATCTTTGCGAACCGTGCTCAGGAAATGGGTCTGTGTATGCAGGCGAGCGACTTCATACTCGTCTTTGTATGACAGCGTCTTAAAATATGCGCGGGTTACTGCGTCGGCAAGGGTGCTCTTCCCGCTTGGATCAATCGCAAATTCAGCATCGCGTACTCGTGCTACGAGCAGCGAAAATTTGTCGGCGAGCGCCTGGTCCTGATAGTCGACCAGAAACGCCGCACGACGGGTTATCATCTCGTCCAGGGTTTCGATACCGGTGACCGATTGACCCGGGTCGGTCAGAAGCTGCGAAACAGTTTGCGGATCGGCAGCAGCGATGCGCCCCCAATTGAAAGCCTTTTTGTTTTGCTCAATTTCTACGCCGTTCAGTTCGATTGCGCGCAGCAGGGCATTTCCCGTCACGGGGACCAGGCCGAGTTGCCACGCGTATCCCAGCATCAATACGTTCGAGTAAATCGTGTTGCCAAGCAGCGCTTCCGCGAGGTGGTTGGCCGCAACGGTAAACAGGTTTTCTTCCCCGGTTACTGCAGCAATGGCCGCAACACGCTTATCAGCCTGCAGGTTGGCATCCCGAAATTTGACGAAGTCAGCCGTGGACATTTCCGTTGTATTGAGTGCCGCGCGAGTTTTGCCCTTTCGGTAGGTGCGCGATGCCTTAGGTGACGAGCTAACAACGAGGTCGCAGCCGATTAGCGCGTCCGCCTGCTGGTTGTCAATGCGAACCTGGTTGAGTTCTGACGGATAGCTGGCGAATCGTATGTAGCTGAGCACCGGGCCAAATTTCTGCGCGAAACCCATAAAATCGAGCACGCTTGCACCTTTTCCCTCCAGGTGCGCGGCCATCGTGAGAAGCGCGCCCACGGTGATTACGCCTGTGCCGCCCA
>QIHS01000186.1 GCA_003229095.1 Woeseia sp.
GTAGCGCAGGTCAAAAGGCAGTACAACGGGCAGATCGTAAGCGCGGTCACCAAAGTGAGCGGCAACCGCGAAACCCACGTTATCAAGGTCCTTACCCAGGACGGCAAAGTAAAGACCGTCCGGGTACCAGGGCGCCGCCGCGACTGAGCCGGAGGTTTGCCATGCGATTGCTGGTTATTGAAGATGACGCAACGGTTCGGGAAGCCCTGTGTACGCAGTTGAGCGAGGCAGGCTTTGGCGTAGAACAGGCGGCTGACGGCAAAGAGGGTCTCTACTTCGCGCTCGAATATCCGGTCGATTTGGCAATAGTCGACCTGGGTCTGCCGGAGATATCAGGCCTCGATGTCATTCGCGAGGTACGTGCGAAGGGCAAGACCTATCCTATTCTTATTCTGACCGCCCGCGATCGCTGGGAAGACAAAGTAAATGGCCTTGATGCCGGTGCGGATGACTATGTCGTGAAACCGTTTCACTTTGAAGAAGTATCCGCTCGCGTAAATGCATTGTTACGCCGTAGCGGAGGCTGGGCGTCATCGGTCCTGAGTGCAGGTCCGGTTGCGCTGGATACTGCGCGCCAGGAGCTCAAGGTGAACGGCACCGAAATTGAGCTGACCAGCTATGAATACCGCATCATTGAGCACCTGATGTTAAGGGCCGGGGAAGTCATATCGAAGTCGGAACTGACCGACAGGCTCTACGATCAGGACTTCGAACGCGACAGCAATGTGATCGAAGTCTTTATTGGCCGGCTACGCAAGAAAATGGACCCGGACAATTCAATCAAGCCGATCGAAACGCTTCGCGGTCGCGGCTACCGATTCGCGCTGGAAAGAAATCAGTCTGAATGATTCCCGTTTCTTCGCTTAGCGCCAGGCTGCTGATCTCCGTCAGTCTGCTGCTGGTATTTTTCTTCGGCGTAACGATTGTTGTTCTCGATGCCGCGTTTCGTGAAACCGGCGAACAGGCACAGGAAGATATTCTCGGCGGTCAATTGATGGCACTCCTTGCTGCAGCGGAACCCAATTCGCGCGGTGAATTGGAAATGCCGATCGATCTGAGCGAGCCCCGTTTTGCTAATCTTGGTTCGGGTCTTTACGGGGCATTGTCCGATGAAAGTGACTTTCCGGTGTGGACGTCCCGCTCGTCACTGGGCCTGAGCATTCCTTACGGCGCCCAACCGGCCCCGGGTGCCCGAATATTTTCACGCTTGAATCTGGAGGACGGTACGCCATTGGTCGCACTGAGCCTTCATGTTCACTGGGAGCTCGCGAACGGTGACCTTAAGCCCTACACATTTAGCGTTGCGCAGAGCCTGGATTCCTACTACGCGCAGCTGGCCATCTTCCGGCAGCGCTTGTTCACCTGGTTTGCCGGGGTTGCGCTGATCATGCTGTTGTCGATCTCGTTCGTTATGCGCGGTCTGCTCAAGCCACTCAGGCAGGTTGAATCAGAGATTGCAGATGTAGAAAAGGGCAAACGGCAGGCACTGTCGGACGATTATCCCGATGAGCTTTCCAGTGTTGCACGCAACATGAATATTCTGATTGGCAGTGAGCGCGGACGGTCTGAGCGTTACCGACACACACTGGATAATCTCGCGCATAGCCTCAAGACGCCGCTGGCCGCTATTCGTGCGGTGCTGGTGGAACAGCAATCCAGCAAGGTGACCGAAAAGATTGAAGTGCAAATCGAAAGAATGAACGACATCGTTCGTTACCAGCTACGCAAACCTGCGACGGGCCGCAAGGAAGGTTTCGGTGTGGTCTCGGTTGCCGTCGCTGATGAACTCAAGAAGCTGGTCGAGGGTCTGCACAAGGTCTATACGGAGAAAGATCCGACGATTGAGGTCGATTTGGCCGAGGGCATTATTTTCCTCGGCGAAAGCGGCGACTTTCTTGAGCTGGCTGGCAACCTGCTTGATAACGCCTGCAAGTGGTGTGAGTCGACCGTGCGGCTCACGATTCGTCCACTCGCCGGGCAAAGTCTTGACTCCGGCGGCATGCGCCTTGTGGTTGAGGACGATGGCCCCGGCATTCCCGAAGACGCCCGTGAGGCGTTACTTGAGCGAGGAATGCGACTGGATG
>QIHS01000079.1 GCA_003229095.1 Woeseia sp.
GCTTATGATCTGGTTGACCGGATGCGCATCAATCGTCTTGCAGCGTTGAACAATGACTACAACGTGGCTTTCGAAGACCCGGTGCCGGATTGTGGCGCATTTGATGGTAATGGAAGTCTGCGCGACCAGGATATTGCAGCGTGGCGTAATGCTATGGCGTGCCGATTGCCGCAAAGCACCGGTTCTATCACCCGGGATGACGGCGAATTCACGATCACGATCCGCTGGGACGACTCCCAGGGAGCGGAGGACCCCTTGTCATATACCTTCACAACAATGCTATGAACACTACAACAAATACAATTGGATTCTCTCGGGTGGTTCGTAAAATGTGCGGCGCCACGCTGATCGAATTGATGATCGCGATGCTGCTGGGACTGACCCTGGTCGCGGGGATCATCCAGATATTTAGCGGCAACCGCGTCACTTATCAATTCACCGACAGTCTTGCGCGCATCCAGGAAAACGCCCGTTTCTCGCTTGACCATATCGCTTTCAGCACCCGCATGGCGGGCTTCAGAGGTTGCCTGGCAGATGTCGCGGTATTCAACAACCTCGACGTGCAAAACCCCTTCCGCGACGATATCGAGAACGGATTGGTCGGACACAATGCAAACGGTACCGGCGCTGGTCAGACATTTGCCGCCACTGCCACAAATCCGGCACCGCTGGCGACTCCGGCTTCCTGGACACCCGCATTGCCGGCTGAGTTAAATCCCCCTGGTTATACCAGGAAGCGACGTGCTGATCGTGCGCAGCATTTCTGGCCCGGCCAATACGATGTTGGCGCCGTTCAGCTCCGCGACCGGAATCTTCGTCCCCAACACTCACGGTTACCTGGAGGGTGAGATCCTGGTGGCCACTGACTGTCAGAAGGCCTCGATCTTTCAACTCACCGATATTAACCCAGGTGGCGGGGTTGATGAGTTGGTTCACGCGGCCGGCGGCGGTTTTGACCCCGGAAATGATCCTTCTGCCTGGGGGCCGGACCAGGGATACGGGCTCGGTGCGCAGGTTGCACGCTTAGAGACCCACGCCTTTTATATAGGGCAGGGAGCCAACGGCCGCCCATCACTGTTCCAGCTGCGCTTGCAGTGGGTAGACGCGACCACAAGCGAGTTCGATGCTGAGGAGCTGGTCACGGGCGTCGACACACTACAGATTCGTTACGGTCTTGATACCGACAACAGCGGCGCTCCCAATACCTGGATTAGTGCGGATGGCGTCGGCGACTGGGCGGATGTTCTCAGCGCGGAAATCACCTTGCTGGTGCGCGCTGACGAGGAGTACGGATCAGAGCCCGATACAGTTGTTTATTCCCTTGTCGATATGCAATTCGATCCGGTGGACGATCGCCGACTTCGCCAGATTTACTCAACCACTATCGGCATGCGCAACCGGCTGCCTTAGGAACTGAGCATGAATATGATTTTCAGACAAGCTAATCGTAAACGTCAGTCCGGTGTTGCGTTGATTATCGCATTGATTTTCCTGCTATTGATGACCTTACTCAGCACCTCGTCAATGCGCAATTCCATCATGCAGGAACGTATGACAGGCAACACACGTGACTGGCACTTAAGTTTTCAGCTTGCAGAAGCCTCACTCAGGGCTGCCGAGCGGTTCCTTAGCGAGACGCCGATCTTGCCGGAATTCGACGGTACCAACGGCTTGTACCCCTTGAATGATGTCAACCTGCCGGTGTGGGTCGGCGCTAACCAGTCGGATGGCGGCGGCTTCGTCTTCTATCCGGAAGTCGTGCCCAATATCGCAGAACAACCGAGATATTTCATCGAAAAACTGGACTCCATTAGCCCGGCTGGCACAGAAACAGAAACCGGCACGGCCGTCACAGAGATTTTCTTTTACCGCGTTACTGCGGTTGGTTATGGCGGTGCCTTGGATGCCGCGAACAATCCACTTTCATCAGTTGTACTTAGCACCGTTTTTCGCAGTCGGTAAGGAAGCATTTTTATGAATACGGAATCAGCACAACTTGCCAGGTTGGCAACTGCAATCAAAAAAACGAGTCGGACGTTCATCCTGACCACGCTACTTGTTGTGACAGGCGGTGTGGCACATGCACAGGTTGCACAGACACCATTATTTCTGGGCGGCGGAGACGTACCCGGCAATCTAACGCTCGTACCATCTGTTGAATGGCCAACGATCGTCAGTGTTTCCAGTCTTGGGGACTACATTCCCTTTAACACCTATTTGGGCTATTTCGATCCTAACAAATGCTATACCTATATCTACGATAGCAATGAATCGGATCGGCATTTTTTCCCATCGCGTTTAACGAACGACCGTAACTGTGACAATAGCCGCGAGTGGAGCGGCAACTTCATGAACTGGGCGGCGACTCAGACGATCGATCCTTTTCGCTCTGTTCTGACCGGTGGACTCCGTGTCAAAGATACGCCCACAGAAACATGGCTTGAGAAAGCGCGCCATACCGGCCAGGGTGGCGCTGGCATCTACCCCAATCGCCGGCTCCCTGCCAGCGGCGACAACGATTCACTGGTCGAAGGAGCGATGGGCTTCGACGAAGATTGGGTACGCATGCGCATTCAGGGGCTGGGCAATCAAATGCGTTTCCGAATTGACGGTGACGATGTTGATGAGAATGTCATTCCCTACAATCCTGCACTGGGCGTAAATGACAATCAGGCCTACGAGCTCAGCGTTCGTGTGGC
>QIHS01000204.1 GCA_003229095.1 Woeseia sp.
TCATGACCGCAGAAACGGTTTGCTTTGAGATATTCCGCGAAGTGATTCGCCAGCACAGGCAATTCGAGTTTGATGGTGTTCTGGTACTCGCACATCAGGACGTAATTGACTTGTTGCTCGATGAAGAAAGCAATGGCCTGACCGAAATCGAAGAGCAGATTGGCAAATCCATTCGCCTGCAACCCGAGTCTCTATACCTGAAAGACCAGTTTGACGTTGTTTTGACCTGATCGCGCTGAAGATATTTATTGACGATGAAAAAAATTCTGCAAAAACTGCTCAAAGGACTGGCCTATCTCGGTGCCGCCATCGTGATCATGCTTGCAATTGCGGTGGGTATTTTTCGCCTGATGCTGCCACGGCTGCCTGAATATCAGGAAGAGATAAAAGACTGGGCCAGCGCAGCGATTGGCATGGAGGTCGAATTCTCAAGTATGAATGCCAGGTGGCGCCTGAGCGGGCCTGAGCTCATATTTTTCGATGCGAACCTGATGCAGCCTGACACGGGCGTGAGCCTGCTTATGGCCGAAGAGGTCAGCGTCGGCGTGGGTCTTGTCCGTCTTGTCGCAGATCGTGAACTGGTCGTCGACCGGATTCGCATTCGCGACTCAGCCATCGACCTGCGCCAGGATGAAAACGGTGACTGGCTGCTGCAGGGAATACCGCTGGTCGAATTGATCAATGCCCGCAAGGGCAGGCCCGACAAGGGTGGTAACGTCGAAATCATTGCACAGGACATCGAGGTTGAATACGAGCACCCGGCGTCCGGTCAGGTAATGGCATTGACAATTCGTTCATTCGTGATCGCACGCACAAAGACCGATCTTGCCGTTGAAGTTGATCTGGATCTCCCGGATGAGTTAGGCGATCGGCTGGAAATCTCGGCGAACCAGCTAAGTCGCGATTCCGCAGACGAAGTGTGGCGGCTATTCGTGGAGGGCGATTCGCTGTTGATACCTGGCTGGTCAAAGCTACAGCCGATGGGAATGCCCGACGTTGAGTCCGGCAGGCTCGACTTGAGTATCTGGGTCGACGTATCTGGTGGCGCAATTCAGAGCGCTACCGCGAATGTCGATATCTCCGACCTGCAGGTAACGGATAGTAGAATTGTTGCGCCATTCAGTGTGCAGGGCAGGTTTGAATTTTCCGCAGAACCTGACGGCTGGTTACTTGCGGCAGAAAGACTGCATGTTTCTACAGTTGATGTGGACTGGCCGCAATCGACATTGCAGTTGCGCGTTATCAATGGCTCTGACGGCGTCCTCGAGGGCGTGCGCGCTACTGCATCCTATTTCAATCTGGACGATCTTAAATACATCACGGCCTGGCTGCCGCAACAATACAGGACTTCCCTGGTTGAACTGGACCCTTCAGGGCAATTGCAGGACTTTAGCCTGGAACTCAGCCAGGTTTCGTCGGGTGACGTGCAGTTCAATGTGGCCGCAGATCTGGTCACGGCCGGGTTTGCGGCCACCGACGAGCAGCCGGGTCTGCGCGGGTTTAGTGGTCGCGTTCGTGCTGACCGGGACGGTGGTCGAATTGAAATTGAATCGACTGATCTCGGTTTGGACCTCGGTACACGCCTTTCGGAACCATTGTTGTTTGACGACGTCCTGGGCACGATTATCTGGCGGCGAAATCGTGACGGCATCATTGTGCTCTCGGACAGTGTCAAAATCCGCAATGCCGATCTCGATAGCCAGCTTAGCCTTCAAGTTAGCGTGCCCAGTGACGGCACGTCGCCATTTGTGGATTTTGAAAGCACCTGGAGTATTTACGACGTCAGCGCGATCAATCGCTATCTGCCGTTGCAGGCAATTCCACCCACGCTGCGCCAGTGGTTATCTGACGCCCTGGTCACCGGGCGAGTAAGCCGCGCAACTACGCGATTTAACGGTGCCCTGGACGACTTTCCTTTTGAAGACGGGGATGGGGCATTTCACATCGAGGCCCGGCTGGAGGATACGACGCTCGAGTTCTCAAAAAACTGGCCGGCGCCATACTTCCAGCACCTGAACATCGTCGTCGAAAACACGCGTCTGTATTCATTGACGAATTCTGTGGT
>QIHS01000072.1 GCA_003229095.1 Woeseia sp.
ATTGCGACCGATGCGCCCGTAACCGTTAATACCAACTTTGATCGTCATTAAAATCTCCTGTTGCTTGCTCCGGTGAACACCGGCTTATTTTAATCAGGCCAGAATTTCTCTGGCATTTTTTAACACGTTGTCAACTGAAAAACCGAAATGCTCAAATAGCACATCTGCCGGTGCGGATGCGCCGAACTGATCCATGCCAATGACCCGTCCTTGTGGACCGACGTAGCGCCACCAACTTTCACGCACACCTGCCTCGATCGCAATGCGGGCGGTTACGCTGGCAGGCAAGACACGCTCGCGGTAGTCGTCATCTTGTGTATCGAACAGATTGGTGCACGGCATCGATACGACTCGCACACTGGTGCCAGCGGCGCGCAACTCGTCTGCGGCGGCTGCGGCCAGCGCCACCTCGGAGCCAGTCGCGATAAGAATAACCTCAGGATTGCCATCAGCCTCTTGCAACACGTAGCCGCCGCGGCTGATCGACGCGATCTGCTCTGTACTGCGCGACTGGTGCGGTAAACCCTGCCGCGTGAGAATCAGGCTGGTCGGCCCGTCGCGACGTTCAATTGCGTCTCGCCAGGCGACTGCGGTCTCAACCGCATCGCATGGCCGCCACACGCACATGTTGGGAATGATGCGCAAACTTGCGGTGTGCTCGACTGCCTGGTGGGTTGGTCCATCTTCGCCAAGGCCGATAGAGTCGTGCGTAAAAACAAATATGTTTTGCAATTTCATCAGTGCGGCCATGCGCAGGGCATTGCGGGAATAATCTGAAAAGGTGAGGAACGTACCTGAATATGGCATTACGCCACCGTGCAAGCCCAGCCCGTTGCACAGCGCTGACATCGCAAATTCCCGCACACCGAAAAAGACATAGTTGCCTGATGCATCGTCAGCCGTGATGACCACGGAACCATCATGCCGAGTAAGGTTTGAACCGGTAAGATCGGCAGAGCCCCCGGCAAGTTCCGGCAAAGCGGGCGCAAATGCGTTCAGTGACACCAATGAAGCTTTACGCGTGGCCATATCTGCGCCGGCGGCGTCGATAGCCGCAATCGCATCTGCAGCAATTTTGTCCCAGTTTTCTGGCAGCGCACCCCGCATTCTGCGTGCAAACTCGGCAGCAAGATCCGCATGCGCTGACTGGTAGGCAGTATAGGTTTCCTGCCAGGCCTGCTCTGCGACCTCGCCGCGTTCGAGACCACTCCATGCGGCAGCTATCGCGGGTGGAATGTCGAATGGCGGATGTTCCCAGCCAAGTTCGGCGCGGGTCGCCGCGATTTCATCATCGCCAAGGGGCGCACCATGGGTGCTCGCGGTGCCTTGTTTGTTCGGCGATCCGAAGCCGATTACGGTCTTGCAGCAAATCAGGGTTGGCCGGTCGGTGTTTGCGACCGCCTGGTCAATCGCATTCGCGATCGCCGCGGCGTCGTGGCCATCGACACCGCTGATGACCTGCCAGCCATAGGACTCGAAGCGCATCGGCGTGTCGTCTGTAAACCAGCCTTGCGTTTCGCCATCGATCGAGATGCCATTGTCGTCATACAGGCATATGAGCTTGCCCAGTTTCAGCGTGCCCGCGAGAGAACAGGCTTCGTGAGAAATGCCTTCCATCAGGCAGCCATCGCCCGTGAATACCCAGGTTCGGTGGTCGACAATCTCGAAGCCGTCCCGATTGAACGAGGCCGCGAGCATCTTTTCAGCCAGTGCCATACCGACGGCATTGGCGATGCCCTGGCCAAGCGGACCGGTAGTCGTTTCAATGGCCAAGTCTGCATCTCGCTCGGGGTGGCCCGCCGTTCTGAAGCCCATCTGGCGAAAATTGCGAATCTCGTCCATCGACAGCGGATAGCCGCTCAGATGCAATAGACTGTAGAGCAGCATCGACCCGTGGCCATTCGAGAGCACGAACCGATCCCGGTTCCACCATTGTGGATTGCCCGGATTATGTTTGAGGTAGTCCCGCCAAAGCACTTCTGCGATATCCGCCATGCCCATGGGCGCGCCGGGGTGACCGGAGTTTGCAGCCTGGACGGCGTCCATGCTGAGTGCACGAATGGGCGGCATCGTGGGAATCTGGATTTGCTGACATTGTTTTTGGGGACCTTTGCGGTCTGGCTTTTGTCGTTAAGACGAGAGATCACTGCAACCTGTTGAGCGCTCTCCGAAGCGGCGCATTTTCCCTGTTTAGCATCGGTGTCGCAAGCAGAACCGCAATGCAGGTGTTTGGCCCCGGCATGCACGGGAATCAGTGTGAACCCGTCGTAGTATGCGACGCGCCTAGTACGGTACAATCGCCGCTAAATTCAACCTGACATCAGCCAAAAACCACATGAGTCATTCCTATTTATTCACTTCGGAGTCCGTCTCCGAGGGACATCCCGACAAAATTGCCGACCAGATTTCCGATGCCGTGCTCGACGCCATCATCACGCAGGATGTCAATGCCCGCGTCGCCTGTGAAACGATGGTGAAGACCGGCATGGTGATTGTCGCCGGCGAAGTCACTACGTCCGCCTGGGTCGATATTGAAGAACTGGCGCGCAAGACCGTGCTTGATATCGGGTACGACGATTCCGAGATGGGCTTCGACGGTGCTTCATGCGCCGTGCTCAATGCACTGGGCAAACAGTCGCCAGACATTGCGCAGGGTGTGGACCGTGGGGATCCCGAAAATCAGGGCGCAGGCGATCAGGGCTTGATGTTCGGTTATGCAAGCAACGAAACCGATGTGCTGATGCCCGCGCCAATCACCTACTCGCATCAACTGGTCAAACGCCAGGCCGAGGTCCGCAAGGCCGGCACGCTTCCGTGGTTGCGACCGGATGCGAAGAGCCAGGTCACGTTTCTCTATGAAGACAACAAACCGGTTCGCATCGATGCTGTTGTTCTGTCATCGCAACATCGCCCGGATGTCGAATTATCGGACCTGCGCGACGGCATCATGGACGAGATCATAAAGCCCGTCCTACCGGCGGAATGGATCACCTCCGACACACAATTTCACATCAACCCGACAGGCCGTTTCGAAATCGGTGGCCCGATGGGTGACTGTGGGCTCACCGGCCGCAAGATCATTGTTGATACTTATGGTGGCGCGGCCCGCCACGGCGGCGGCGCATTTTCCGGCAAGGATCCATCCAAAGTGGATCGGTCAGCTGCTTATGCATGTCGCTATGTGGCAAAGAATATCGTTGCCGCCGGGCTCGCTGATCGATGTGAGATCCAGGTGTCCTATGCGATCGGTGTGGCGGAACCTACCTCGATCAGTGTGCAGACCTTTGGCACCGGCAAGGTCAGCGAAGCCGAGTTGACCGTATTGGTGCGGGATAATTTTGACCTGCGGCCCTACGGCATCCTGAAAATGCTGGACCTGTTGCGACCGATTTACAAACCGACCGCTGCCTACGGGGCATTCGGGCGGGAAGACATTGACCTGAGCTGGGAACGTACCGACAAGGCAGACGCCTTGCGCGGTGCGGCCGCAGCCTGAACAGATTTAACTTAAGGAGAATTATATGAGCAGCGAAGCTGTTGCCCTGACGACACAGGATTATAAAGTCGCGGATATTTCACTGGCCGACTTCGGCCGTAAGGAAATCGCGATCGCCGAGACGGAAATGCCGGGGCTGATGGCCCTGCGCGAAGAATACCGCGGCCAAA
>QIHS01000161.1 GCA_003229095.1 Woeseia sp.
ATGGGAACATCGTCAGGCAATAAAATGCCTCTTTGTCCGGGTCTTCGTCTACCTCGAAAGAGCGATTCTCGTTCCAGTAGTCACGAGCTTGTCGCTCAATCTGTTCCGGTTTGTATTCTACGTCCGTCCGCACTTAAAACTTCCCAATAGACCTGCTTTGCCAGATGGGCGGAAGGATAACCGCTTATTCGTTTGCGCGCAGCCTAAAGAATCACTCTCCTACTGCGGCGCGACGAGCTTCCTGCTTGTCCTGATCTGTTTGATAGTGCGCCATCAGAATCTCGGCAACCTCAGGACGGGAAAACTCCGGCGGCGGCGCAATGCCCTCGCTCAGCATTTCCCTGACTTTGGTGCCCGACAGAAAAACGTAGTCTTCCGGCGTGTATCATGACGACGCGATTCAGCTTTTTCGACCAGGCTGTGTGATCGGCGGCAAAGATTTCAATCTCCAGCGAACCGGCCGGCAAAGTCTCGAATATTGCTTGTGCATCGAAAGGCCCATAGTAGCTGCCGACACCGGCATGATCACGGCCGACGATCAGATGCGTCGCCCCCATGTTCTGCCTGAAAACAGCGTGCAGCAGTGCCTCGCGCGGTCCGGCGTAGAGCATGTCGAAACCGTAGCCGTTCACCATTACGGTGTTTTCTGGAAAATAGATATCAACCATCTTGCGAATGCAGGCATCGCGCACTGACGCAGGGATATCGCCTTCTTTCAGTTTTCCAAGCAGCATGTGAATCACGATACCGTCGGCCTGCAATCGTTCTTTCGCCATCCGGCAAAGTTCTTCGTGTGCGAGATGCATTGGGTTGCGGGTCTGGAATGCCACTACGCGTTCCCAGCCGCGCTCACTGATTTCGTCGCGAATCTCGACTGCAGTCTTGAACGTGCCTTCGAACTCGGTCGCGAAATAGCTGTAATTCAGCACCTGGATATCGCCAGAGATGCAGAAACGGCCAGCAGACTGGAACGCCGCCACACCCGGGTGGCTCGGGTCGCTGGTTGCAAACACCTGTTCGATCATGATATCGAGTTGTTCCTGTGAAACCTCTTCGGTGTTTTCAACATCCATGACCGCCAGGACGGGATTGCCCTCGACGTTCGGATCGCGAAGCGCAATTCGACTCGCACCTTCGATGTCGCTAACGTCATCGGTCAGATTGAGCACTGGAACCGGCCAGAAAAGACCGTCGCTTGTCTGCATGTCAGTCGCGACACTCATCGCATCCGCCAGGTTCATGAAGCCATTCAACGGCGTGAAATAGCCAGCACCGAGCATGACTGCATTCGCTGCAGCTGCCGAATTCAAAACCATCGATGGCAGTCCTTCTGCCTCTTGCATCAACGCCTGGTGTTCGGTGACGTTCGATACGATGCGCGCATTCAGGGCTTCCGCCCCATGTGGATTAATCATCCCTGGCTCCCTATTGTGATGTTGCAGTTGAGACAGCGGCCTGATCATCGGCACGCGTCAAATACTGCAGTTGAAGAACTTCATTTTGGACAAGATAGTCAATGATGATATTGACCTCTTCCTCAAGCGTCATAACGTCTGTTCTGAGGTGAATCTCCGGGTTGATTGGTACCTCATAGGGGTCGTCGATACCGGTGAAATTCTTTATTTCACCCGCCCGCGCCTTTTTGTACAGGCCTTTCGGATCCCGTTCCTCGGCAACGCTCAATGCGCAATCGACGAACACTTCTACAAACTGAATGTCCGCCGCCTCATGCAATGCACGAACGTCGTCACGATCATTTTTGTACGGGCTAATGAAGCTAGACAGCGAAATTGTTCCCGCATCGCTGAACAGTTTTGCGACCTCACCGATACGTCGAACGTTTTCCTTGCGATCTGCTTCTGAAAACCCGAGATTTTTGTTAATGCCCAGGCGAACATTGTCGCCATCCAAACGATAGGACAACTTGCCCATCGCAAACAGAGCCTTCTCGACGGCAACGGCGATAGTACTTTTCCCGCTTCCGGATAGGCCGGTAAACCAGATGGTGATTCCCTTCTGTCTGAGGATTTCATAGCGGTCCTGCCGGGAAATCTCCCCCTCATGCCACGATACGTTTGTTGCGATTTGCTTGGTCATTTGTCATTGCCTCTTAGCCATACTGTATTCGTTGCGATTTGCCCGGTCATTGTTCTCTACCTCGTCTATAAGTCACGTTATCCAAAACCTGCTTGATCATTTCGTATTCCCTCAGTATTCAATTTGCTAACGAACTGATCGGCGGTATCCCTACTGCCGTGTTTCTTTTCTTCGCTCGCGAAAACCGTTCAAGAGCAAATCCGTACATTTCTGAATGATGTCGTAGATGTCGAGCTGGATGATGTCCCCCCATCCGTTGCACATGCCGATAACCGCCTGTGCCGCAAAATGGCAGTCCAGCGATTCACGAAGCACGCCGCTGGCGACACCCTCTTCGAAAATATGTTCAAGTTGCTGACGATAATTGCTACCAAGTTTTTTCAGCGTCGCCCGCTTATCCTCGGGCAAATACAAACGCTCATCGTTATGAACTTTCAGCGCCTCATTTCGTTCTCGATAGCTCGTCAGGTGCGATGTAACCGTTGCCATTAGTTTCGATTCGAATGGCTGGTCGCTATCTGCAATGGACTGCATTCGATCAACGTAGACCTCAATACCGTAGTGACAGACTTCGCCCAGCGCTTCCTCTTTCGACTTGAAGTAGTAATAGAGGCTGCCCTGTTTGATGCCCATTCTTTCCGCAATGTCTTTTGTGCTGGCGCCATGAAACCCCTTCTCCGCAAATACAGCCGCAGCTGACCGTATGGCCTGCTGCCGTTGTTGTTGATATCGGTTGTTGTTTGACTCGGGGGCCATGCGCATCCAGGTACAGTTGATTGCTGGATGGAAATTCTATTGATCTATAGAATATTTTGCAAGTGTTTTTTTAATTATTTATTATTCAATATGTTATGTATATATTTGCTCTGTAGCTCTATTGATTTTGGGAACAATTACGATTCACGCAAGCGCCAGCCAGCCCACATTACAACCAGCAGTGTGACCGTGATGACCGGCCAGTTACCCACCCGGGCGAACAGCGTGAGCCCTTCGCGCGGCTGCACAGCATGGGTCATCGAGACAAACTCGAATTGTGGCCCGCTTGCAATAATTTGGCCGCGCGGACCAATGAAGGCACTCACGCCATTGTTGGTTGCACGAACGACGGGACGACCGACTTCCAGCGCACGCATTCGCGCGATTTGCAAATGCTGGTGCGGTGCAATCGAGTCACCAAACCACGCATCGTTACTGACGTTGACCAGGATGTTCGCATCCGGCAGAAATGGCGACTGACAGCCGGTTGCCGTCGGGCATTACGATGAGTTGTTGCTGGGCCTCACCGGAACTGATGTCGTTGTACGGCAGACTCATCAGGCGCATCCATTCGCGAACGAAATCCGGCACGGGAAAGTATTCACCGAAAGGTACGAGATGCCGCTTTCGATAAACCTGACGTGTTTCGCCGTCGATTGCGAAAACGCTGTTGTAAGTTTTCCCTTCTGTTTGCTCACGTTCGAGAATTCCGAACAGCAGCATCTGGCCGCGCCCGCTAATATCAGATTCGACCAACGAGATGAATCCCTCAACCTGATCAAACAAAGACGGAATAGCGACTTCAGGCCAGATCACCAGGTCGCTATCGACATTCTCGATGATGGAATGACGATAGAGATCGAGCGTTGGTCTGAATTGTTCAGGCAACCATTTTTTGTCCTGTGAAATACCCCCCTGCACTATCGTTGTCTTAACCAACGCGCCAACGGGCTCCGTCCAGGAGTACTGAGCCAGCGCTGCACCGCCAGCCCATGGCAACACACTCAATACAGCAAAAATGATGCGTTTGTTGCCGGATGACAAGAGTGTTGCAAGTGCCGCGGATGCGCTGATCATCAATGCAAGCGACACGCCGTAGATTCCCAGCACGGGTGCGAAACTGGCTAATGGCGAATCAATCTGGCTGTAGCCGAGCGTCATCCAGGGGAATCCGCTCATGAGCCACCCTCGAAGCCACTCCATCAGGACCCAGACAGCGGGACCAACAATGGCGAACAATGATAATTTACCGGCGCTCAATCGGGCCACCAGCCAGCCTGCAGCGGCGTAATAGAACGCCATGATGATAACGAGCCCGATCATCAGGAGAATCGCCAGGGCCAACGGCGCCTCGCCAAACACGTGTATCGATATATAGAGCCAATAGGTCCCCGCCAGGAAAAGGCCAGCACCGAAACAGAATCCAAGTTGTCCCGCTTGCCGTGGTTTGCACTTGAAGAAAACCAGCAGCAAAGGCAGTGAAAGAATTGCAGCGAGGGGAAAAATGCCGAACGGCGCGAATGACAGCATTGTGAGTGCGCCGATCAGGACAAATGCACCGCGTGCCAACCAGCGCTGGTCTGCAGACAGGAATGCGGAAGAAACCTTCTGCAACACCTTAGTTTGTGTCACTGTCCTGCGATTGCCGAATGACCCTGAGCGTATCGATGCGTCGTCGATCGGCCTTCGTCACGCAAAACTCGAAGCCGTCATATTCCAATATTTCACCAACGCGCGGCAATCGTCCAAGCTCGTGCATGACCAGGCCGCCGATCGTATCGTAGTCTTCCTCTTCCGTCAGATCACAACCGAAGTGCTCATTGAAGTCTTCAATGC
>QIHS01000032.1 GCA_003229095.1 Woeseia sp.
TCGATTGGTTTGTCCGTGGTCATTGGCAGGTTGGTGGTAATCACACCGCACTTCAGGCGCGGCCCGAGAAACGGATTCAAGATCACATCGCCAATCCGGCTGACCTCGCCAAGGCCCGCCAGCAGCACCAGTGGGGGTTGAATGACGTCTCCATCGGCTGCCGTGTGGTTGGTTGCAGGAAATCCTAGTCGGCGCAGATGCTGTGTGACCACGCCGTTCAACAATGAACCACGTACGTATGCCCGCATACTTTGTGCGGCGGATAACCAGTCATCACCACTGGCGCCTTCCATCGTTTCATGTCCCTGGTCGATCAGTGTCGTGATTGCATAAGAATGCGGTGGCGTCACAGGTCGCCCATCCGTGCCATGCGAATACCAGACCCAGTCGGGCGCTGCGGAAATCCCGACCAGGTCGGCGCCGAGAAAATACAGGGTTGCTTTGATCAGGTCGGCATTGGCAACCGGGTCTTCGAAACCTGCTGCGACCTGATCGCTGTGTTCGCCGCGCTGCAACAAAGAGTACAACTGCAGAATGCCGGCGAGCGCTCCACCTACCGGGTTCTTTGTGACGATTCCGCCGTCAACGCTGGCGTCCTGCGGCCCCTTGCCGAGGTCACCAATGAACGCTCTCTGAAAAAAGTCTGCACGTCTCGGGATGCGCGGAATTCTCGCGGCATCGATGAAAGTCGTTGGCTTTTCTTTTCGTTTCGTTTTCTCAATCGGAAACTGGCTGTCTTTGAAGAGGCGCTTTCGATATGGCTGGAAGTTGAACGCATTCTTGTGCGAGGAGAACCCAAGCCACCAGGCCGGCCCCTTGCTGCGAAACTTGTCCGACAGTTTTTGTGTTGCGAGTGGCAAATCACTCCTGATTTTCATCGTGGTTGTCACTACCGCCAGACCAAAACGATCACCGATGAAGGGGTTGCGTATGTTGTCGCCATCGGCGACAGCGATGCCTGCCGCGATTGCGACTCTTCGAAGATCGATGTCGGAACTACATGCGCTGTGTGCCCGAGCTTCGTACCCCAGCAGTCGCAAATAGCTCGCCAGGGTTGTTGCGATGTCCGCGGTTCGTAATGCGGCTCTATGTGGCTGCAGGCCGTGAATCCATGCCGTGCCCGGCTCGTTCGCGTGCGCATCACGCGGGTATTCAACTGCGAATACAATCGCGTGGCTGTGGTGCCGGACCGATTTTTCGCTGGCGGGTTTGGCTACCCCGATTCGGTTGAGCGCCATCTCGACGGCGGGCGGCAATGGTCGTTGCGCCGCCATTTCACATTTGCCGAACCATTCTGCCTGGCGTGGATGATTGAACGCGCTTGCCAGCCACAGGTCTTCGCCGATCTCGCATGTACCGGCCAGCGTCGCATCGAGAAAATAGCCGAATGCTTTGAGATTGTTTGCGCGCGCCTCAGCGCAATCAGGAATCTCTGCGAATTGTGGATTGACCGGGCCGTCTCTCACTGCGTCGAGCAATGACATGTAGTCATCCATTGCATGCAGGATCGACACCGGATCGTCCGCAGGTGCCATATCCAATGGCGTCTGTGACCCCAACCCTGTGGTTGGCGCAGCAGCGTCGGCGGTTTTCCTCGCCAGCTTCTCCATTGGATACGGGCCCATATGGACCGGTCGGTCGCGGTAGGAAAACAGCTTCATGCGGTCAGTAATGTCCTCGTTCGCGATTCTTAAGAAGTCTCACCCTGATACTATCCCTGATACTCACTGGCAGCGAACAGCGATATCTCAATCCATGCTCGAACCCGATCATCCTTACCATCTGATTTTCGATCCCGACCACTGGGGTCAGCACGGCGCGCCACATGAGGTTCTCACAAAACTCAGGCGGGAGGAGCCAATATTCTGGTATGAGAGTGAGCAAAACGATCCCGCGTGGCTGTTGACGCGGTACAAAGACGTTGAAAGTGTCGGCAAAAATCCGAAGTTGTTCCTGAGTGGGCCGCGCACTGTTTTCCACAATCCCAAAGGCTTCAAGTCACCGCTGATTGGCTTGCCGCAGATGGACGCTCCGCAGCACAC
>QIHS01000260.1 GCA_003229095.1 Woeseia sp.
TTGCGTCTTGGTGCCAACGTCTATTTTCTCGCCAAGTTGACCGTGCCTCGTGGCATGACGATGCAGGACACCGGTGCCGAATTTCAGGGCATTACAACAGAGGAATTCAAAGCAAAACTTCTCGACAAGGCCACGAATCTTGAAGAAAAGCTGCAGAGAGCGGGGGGCTACTGGCATGGCTAGAATCGTCGGCGGTATCACAACATCGCACATCCCTGCGATTGGTAAAGCGATGTCGGAGGGAATGGAAAGCGACCCGTACTGGGAACGCTTTTTTGGCGGCTACGAGCCCGTGAAAGAATGGCTCGCCAAGGTCAACCCGGATTTGGCGATCATTGTTTACAACGATCATGGATTGAACTTCTCCCTGGATACGGTCCCGACATTTGCACTGGGATGCGCAGATCGTTATGAGAACGCCGATGAAGGTTGGGGATTGAAGACGCTGGCCAGTTTCGAGGGAGACGCGGCATTTTCATGGCATCTTGCAGAATCCCTGATCAATCAGGATTTTGACATCACAACCTGTCAACAAATGTTGGTTGACCACGGCTTCGTGGTGCCCATGGCATTGCTGTGGCGACATTTGCCCAAGTGGCCGGTGAAGACGATTCCGCTGGCGGTCAACATGGTGCAGCATCCGCTAACGAGTGCTCGACGTTGTCTTGACCTCGGAAAATCCCTGCGTCGGGCAATCGAGTCTTATCCGGACGATCAGAAAGTCGTTATCGTCGGTACAGGTGGTATGTCGCATCAGTTGCAGGGCGAGCGCGCCGGGCACATCAACGTGGATTTCGACCTGCAGTGTATGGAAAGCGTCATCAATAACCCGGAATGGATAACGGCCCTCGATAACACGGAGATAATCCAGAGAGGTGGCACCGAGGGTATTGAAGTGATCATGTGGCTGGTCATGCGCGGCGCGTTGAAGCCGGACGTGAAAGTTGTGCACAAGCACTATCACGTGCCGATTTCGAACACTGGTGCCGGCGTCCTTGTGCTCGAGGATGCGAATTCCGGGACTGACCCGTCGTGCTAACAACATGAAAGAGATCAAAACCCAGGTTGCCATTATCGGCGCAGGCCCGTCCGGCCTTTTGCTGGGACAATTGCTGCACAAACAGGGCATCGACAACGTCGTTCTTGAACGCGCCAGGCCCGATTATGTCCTGGGGAGAATCAGAGCCGGTGTCCTGGAGCCCGGCTTCGTCAGTCTGATGCGTGAAGCAGGCGTGGCAGAGCGAATGGACACAGAAGGCGAAGTACATGACGGCGTAGAGATCGTCGTGAATGGTGTGCGTGACCGGCTTGACCTGAAGGCGCTTACCGGAGGAGACGGCGTTGTTGTATACGGGCAGACAGAACTAACCAAGGACCTGATGCAGGCCCGATCCGACTCCGGCCAGACGAGTTACTACGAAGTCAGCAATGCCCGGCCGCATAACATGTTATCGGCGCAGCCTTACGTTACCTTCGAAAAGGATGGCGAGGAGTATTCGCTCACATGTGACTACGTTGCAGGCTGCGACGGTTTTCATGGTGTGTCGAGAAAGAGTATTCCCGCAGAGCGTATCAAGACCTACGAACGATTCTATCCAGGCGGCTGGCTTGGTCTGCTCGCGGACACGCCGCCGGTGAACAGCGAACTTGTCTATATCAAACACGATCGCGGATTCGCGCTTTGTAGTCTCAGGTCGCAAACGCGTAGTCGCTACTACATTCAGGTTGGCGAGAACGATACGGTGGACGCCTGGTCGGATGGGCGTTTTTGGGAGGAACTCGGACGCCGCTTGCCGGCCGATCTGGCGGCAAATTTAAAGACCGGCCCTGCGATCGAGAAGAGCATCGCACCGATGCGCAGCTTCGTCGTCGAGCCCATGCAGTATGGCAATTTGTTCCTGCTCGGCGACGCAGCCCATATCGTGCCGCCGACCGGCGCCAAGGGCCTGAATACGGCGGGTAGTGACGTCTATACTCTAAGTACGATTTTGGGCAAGGTATATGCGGATGGCAGAATCGACCTTATCGAAAAATACTACGCAGTTCGGTTTTCCTGGTGGATGAGCAATGTGTTGCACCGGTTTCCGGATACACCGGCATTCGATCAAAAAATGTATGACTCGGACCTGCAATACTATTTGCAATCGGAAGCGGGCAGGAAAATTATTGCGCAACAATATGTAGGTCTACCCTTTGAGATAATCGAATGACTTTTGCAAATCGTTGTGAGGGTATAGGTGAGACTATGGAAGAGGAATCTGACACATCAGCAGTGGTCGAGTGGGATATCGATCCGTTTGACGAGCAGGTATTGCTCGATCCATCTGACTACTATCGAGGTCTGACCTCGAAAGGGTCATTCGTGCGCTTGTCGCGACACGGTGTATGGGCGACGGGCCGACACGAAGAGATCCACACGATATTTCGTGACTGGCGTCAATTCTGCTCGGCCCGCGGTGTCGGCATTCATGATTTCAAAACGCAAAAGCCCTGGCGCAAACCCTTGTTTTGGAGGTCGATCCCCCGGAGCATTCGAAACGGCGTAACGTTATCGCCAAGATTCTGACGCCGAAAGCGATTGCGGGCTTACGTGAGAAAACGGAGCGTCAAGCCAGGGAACTTGTCGCAAAAGTATTGGAGAAAAGAAGTGTCGACGCATATGAAGATATTGCTGCTGCATTTCCACTACAGGTTTTTCCGGATTTTGTCGGTCTCCGTCAGGATGGCCGTGACAACTTGTTGAGATACGGGTCCATGGTGTTCAATTCTC
>QIHS01000015.1 GCA_003229095.1 Woeseia sp.
ATCCAGGTTGTGTTCCGCAGCGTGGCCGAATTTATAGTCGGCCTGTCTGCCACCGATCGCCTTGATGATGGCACGATGTGCAATACCACCGAGTGCAAACAACAATGATCCCGGGGGCATGGCATCGAGTTCGTTTGCCAAAAACGGGTTGCAGGTATTGATCTCAGCGCCGATGGGCTTATTTTCCGGCGGCAGGCATTTCACCGCGTTCGTAATGCGGCAGTCGATCAGTTGCAATGGGTCGTCAGCAGCAGTGGATTTGGCATCCGAACTGAATCCGAACTCGTACAACATTTGATACAAGAGAATGCCGGCATGATCGCCGGTAAAGGGTCGGCCGGTTCGATTGGCACCGTGCATTCCGGGTGCAAGGCCGACAATCAGAAATCTTGCATCCGGATCGCCAAACGGCGGTACCGGGCGACAATAATAGTCGGGCTGCTTTTCTCGCACATCGTCCAGAAATTGTGCCAACCGGGGGCATTGTCGGCAGTCCCGATCAAAGACCTTCGCCGTGATGTCAGTCATCCATGTGCCGAATGACTGCTTCACCAAAGCCGCTGGTGCCCACCAACGTTGCGCCCGGAATCAGCTGTTCAAGTTCCTCTTCGATATCACCCTTACCGAGCGGCCGACTCTTGCGAATCGGCTGATGGATGGCTTCGCGCAGTCGTGCCAGATCGAAGGTCAGCTCTTTGTTAGCGATTGTATTCGCGATGCCTTTCATGATGAGGTCGGCGGCCTCGCTCCAGCCGATGTAGCGCAACATCATCTCGGCTGACAGGATCAGCGAACCCGGATTAACACGGTCTTTGCCCGCGAATCCCGGCGCTGTACCGTGCGTGGCTTCGAAGACTGCGACACCCTCACCGATGTTGCCACCGGGCGCAATTCCAATGCCGCCAACCTGGGCGGCCAGCGCATCTGAAATGTAATCACCGTTCAGATTCAAAGTGGCAATTACGTCGTATTCTTCCGGCCGCATCAGGATCTGCTGCAGGAAGTTATCCGCAATAACATCTTTAATAATGATTTCACGTCCGGTCTGCGGGTTTTTGAAACTCAGCCAGGGTCCGCCGTCTTTTTCGGTAGCGCCAAACTCTTCCCGCGCCAGGGCATAACCCCACTGGCAAAAGGCGCCTTCCGTAAATTTCATGATGTTGCCCTTGTGCACCAGCGTCACTGAGCCTGCATCACGATCAACGCAATCCTGAATGGCCTTACGAACCAGGCGCTGTGAGCCCTCGCGGGAAACGGGTTTGATGCCGATGCCAGAGCTTGCCGGAAAGCGTATTTTGGTTACACCGAGTTCCGTCTGTAAGAAATGAATCAGCTTCTGGACTTCCTGAGAGCCAGTTGGATACTCGATGCCGGCATAGATATCTTCCGTGTTCTCGCGAAACACGACCATGTCTACCAGGTCGGATTCCTTCATTGGTGTCACCACGCCCGGAAAATAACGGATGGGTCGAACGCAGGCATAAAGATCCATCGTTTGGCGAATGGCGACGTTCAACGAACGAATGCCACCGCCAGTTGGCGTCATCAGCGGGCCTTTGATGGAGACCACATACTCCTTCAGGGCCTGCAAAGTCTCATCAGGCAGAAACTCGTCCTTGCCGTATCGATCTACAGCTTTGCCGCCTGCATAGACTTCCATCCACGAGATACACCTTTCTTCGCCGTACGCCCGCTGCACCGCCGCATTGACGACATTGCGCATCACTGGCGTAACGTCAATGCCGATTCCATCCCCTTCAATGAACGGAATAATCGGCTTGCCCGGTACGTTGAGAGTATGGTCCTGGTTGATGGTGATCATTTCACCCTCATCCGGCACCCGAATATGCTCGTATTGCATCTTTAGTTTTCCGCCTGTTTGAAAATGGCGTGCATTGTACCGATCACACCGTCTGGGTCACAGCATGATCTGGGCAGGGCCAGGGATCAATCGAGGCTCGGGTACGCCAATACGGTAAGAAACGGGCAGAATTCGGCGTCACGAGTCATCTCATCAAGCAGGTTAGCGGCACGTC
>QIHS01000529.1 GCA_003229095.1 Woeseia sp.
ATGCGCAGGGTTTGGATGCACTGAAGTGGATGAACTCCTCGGACATCGTCGACATTATTGATGGTGAACATCCCCAGATAGTGGCCATCGTCATCGCTTACCTGGAGCCGGACCAGGCTGCGGAGGTAGTCGATCTGCTGCCAGAGGAAGATCGCGTCGAAATTCTAATGCGCATTGCGCGGTTGAGCGATGTGCAGCAACGCGCACTTGCAGAAATTGAGGAACTGATTGCGAGCAAGTCCAGCGGGGCGACAAAAACCCGTTCGGAAAAGGTGGGTGGAGACAAGGTTGCAGCGAACATTATCAACGCGTTGCCTCCTGCGAGGAGCGAAGAAATTCTCGACAAGATCAAGGAGAAGAGCGAGGAAATGTCAGATCGGATTCAGGAGTTAATGTTCGTCTTTGAGACTTTACTGAATGTCGATGACCGTGGCATTCAGGCACTGCTCCGGGAAATCTCCAATGATTTGCTGGCGGTCGCGCTAAAAGGTTGCGACCCGGCTGTGCGGGACAAGATTCTGGACAACATGTCCAAGCGAGCAGCGACGCTGCTGCGCGAAGATATGGAAGTCAAGGGTCCGACCCGCCTGAGCGAGGTTGAAGAGGCGCAAAAGGAGATCCTGGAAGTTGCACGTCGTCTGGCGGAGTCTGGTGATATCAATCTTGGACAGGGCGGTGAAGAATATGTCTGATGCCGCCAGCAGCGCAGTAAAGCGCTGGGAGATACCAGCAATCGATGGTTCATCGGACAACGGTTATCTGACGACGGCACGCTTGCAGGAATTACAGAAGCAAGCCTGGGATGAAGCGTTTCAAGCGGGACATGCGGAGGGGCTGCAATCCGGGCAAGAGGAGCTGCAGAGTCGTGCAGCTCGATTCGACCAGTTGCTCGTTGCCCTCACGAAGCCGTTCGACGATCTTGATGACAGCGTTGAAAAACAACTCGTGGAACTGGCAATGACTGTAGTAAAGCAGCTGTTCAGGCGCGAACTCCAGGTCGATGAATCCCATGTGATCGGTGTGATCCGGGATGCGATTAAATTGCTGCCGGTTGCCAGCCGCAATATCCAGGTTCACCTGCACCCTGATGATGCTGCGTTGGTCACCGCTGCGCTTTCCGAGGTGGAAGGTGAACGTGCGTGGACGATCGTTGAAGATCCGTTGATTGGCAAAGGTGGTTGCACGATAACGACCGAAAATGCCCGCATAGACGCGCAAGCGGAATCGCGCCTGAATGCGATCATCAGTGCGATAGCCGGGGACGAACGACAGTGATGAAAAACGAAACGCGGCAATTTGCAGGTCCTGCACCGGACCGTAATCTCGAACGCGCGCTTCGCATTGGAAGCTATCTCGATCGGGCCCTCGACGGCGCACCGAGGCTTGTTGTGGAAGGCGTACTAAAGCGTTCTGTCGGGCTGACTATCGAAGCCGAAGGATGTCAGGCACCAGTCGGTGGTCGATGCAATATTGTCGCGGAAGAGGGTCGACTGGTTGAGGCGGAAGTCGTTGGTTTCGCGGGTGAGCGTCTCTTCCTGATGCCAACCGGAGATATGCGAGGCATCGTTCCGAATGCACGCGTTATACCGTTACCCGGCATTCCTGACGTCACGGTTGGCGATGAGTTGTTGGGTCGAGTGCTCGATGGTCGGGGGCGCCCGCTTGACGGTGGTGAGCGTATTGAAAGTCAGGCAAAGGTACCCCTGTATGGCAAACCGATCAATCCACTTGAGCGCAGCCCGATCAAGGAGCCTATCGACGTCGGTATTCGTTCGATAAACGCGTTGCTGACAGTCGGGCGTGGGCAGCGCATGGGTCTCTTCGCTGGATCCGGCGTCGGTAAGAGTATGTTGCTGGGCATGATGACCCGAAACACAAGTGCGGACGTCGTTGTGGTGGGTCTGATCGGGGAGCGCGGCCGGGAAGTCAAAGAATTTATTGAAATGACGCTGGGAGAAGAGGGGCTGCGACGTGCTGTGATCATAGCGACTCCGGCGGACGATACGCCCCTCATGCGTATGCATGGTGCCTTGCTGCCATTGCTGAGTACTTTCGCGATCGTGGCAAAAACGTATTGTTGCTGATGGATTCCCTGACACGATTTGCCCAGGCCCAGCGCGAAATAGCACTCGCCATCG
>QIHS01000007.1 GCA_003229095.1 Woeseia sp.
GCTGCAAGCGAAGCGGCCGGTGCGGTTGTGCCGAAACCCCTCGACATCGATCTGCCGACGATCGTGGTCGACGACACGCTGCTCGCGCTTGGCGAACTCGCCGCCGCCTGGCGCCGGACAATGAACGCGACAGTGATCGGCATTACCGGCAGCAATGGCAAAACCACATTGAAAGAATTGCTTGCAAGTTGTCTGTCGATTTCTGCAGAGACGCTTGCAACGGCCGGCAATCTGAATAATGAGATTGGCCTGCCGCTAATGCTGCTGCGTCTCAGCGAGACGCATCGTTATGCAGTCATCGAAATGGGTGCCAATCACCCGGGTGAAATTGCCTACCTGACATCGCTGGCGTCACCGCGCATCGTTGCCATTACGAATGCCGGGCCAGCACACCTCGAGGGCTTCGGATCAGTGCAGGGCGTGTCGCGCGCCAAGGGCGAAATTTTGTGCGGAAAAGAATCACCTGAGTTCGCGATACTGAATGCGGACGACGAATACTTCGACTTTTGGAAATCGGAGTGTCGCGATGCGACGGTCGTCAGCTTCGGTATGTGCGCTACGGCCGACGTCAGGGCAGAGGAGATCAAGCTCGCCGATATCAAGTCAAACGATCAGGGTTCACAATTTATTTTGCACACACCGGATGACAGCTTCTCTGTCCGCCTGGCCCTGCAAGGCAGGCACAACATTCAGAATGCATGCGCAGCGGCGGCGATTGCGTATTCGCTGGGAATCGGCAGTGACCAAATCAGAAACGGCCTGGAAGCGACGAAGCCGATTGGTGGTCGGCTCCAACCGGTCCGAAGCGAAAGTGGGGCGATTCTGTTTGATGACACCTACAACGCAAATCCGGTCAGCGTACGGGCAGCAGCTGAATTTCTTGCCGCGCAGTCGGGCACCACCTGGCTGGTGCTGGGAGATATGGCAGAGCTTGGCGGAGATGCCAGTGCCCTGCATGCGCAAACCGGTCAGGCTGCCAAAGATGCAGGTGTTACCCATTTGCTGGCGACCGGACCCATGTCTCAGGAGACAGTGAAGGCCTTTGGCAATGGCGGCCGCTGGTTCGAGTCCGTCGCTGCATTGTCAGTGGAATTGCGCTCGGCAATCGGCAATGACGACAGCGTATTGGTCAAAGGCTCACGTTCGATGGGCATGGAACGAGTGGTTGCGGCGCTTACCGGCGCGACAGATTCGGTAGAGAGCGCCTGACCATGCTGCTTTACCTCACCAACTACCTGGCGCAATTCGAATCCGGCTTTAATGTCTTCAACTATCTGACAATGCGAGCGATTCTTGGCGCGTTGACGGCGCTCGTTTTGTCGTTCGTCATCGGCCCGAAAATGATTTCACGGCTAAGTATGAACCAGGCGGGCGGTCAGCCGGTGCGCACTGATGGCCCCGATACACATTTGCTCAAAGTCGGCACACCCACGATGGGCGGTGCAATGATTCTGACTGCAATTGTCGTGAGTACCGTGTTGTGGGCCGACCTCGAAAACCGTTACGTCTGGCTTGTCATCTTTGTCACGCTCGCCTTTGGTGTGATCGGCTATGTCGATGACTACAGGAAACTGATTAAGCGGGATCCCGCAGGAATTTCGGCACGGCAAAAAATTCTTTGGCAATCAGTGGTCGCCATTATTGCCGCTGTCGCGCTCTACATGATGGCCAACGACGAGGTCAGCACATCATTGCTGATTCCCTATTTTAAAGATCTGTCAGTGCATCTGGGCATGTTCCAGATTGTCGTTACCGTTCTTTTTATTGTCGGCTTTTCGAACGCCGTGAACCTGACGGACGGACTGGATGGCCTGGCTATCATGCCGACCGTGCTGGTAGGCGGGGCGCTGGGTCTTTTCGCCTACGTCACTGGCAATGCAAATTTTTCAGAATACCTGGACATCCCTTATGTGGCGGGTGCTGGTGAAATCATGGTTTTTTGTGCGGCCCTTGCTGGCGCAGGACTTGGTTTTCTCTGGTTCAACACCTACCCCGCACAGGTGTTCATGGGCGATATAGGTGCACTTTCGC
>QIHS01000322.1 GCA_003229095.1 Woeseia sp.
CCTCGGTTATTGGATTTCACAATCTTGACCAGGAGCGCGCAGGAATCTTGCTGGACGCTTATGTTGGCGGCCAGGATCAGGAAATGAGCGAGCGACTGGCCGAACAGATCAGGGTATACGACGCCATTCAGTGGTTGTGGCTGGCATCGCGGCACCTCGTTTTTCCAAGCAAGCTGCAAGCGCGACGATTGGAAGAGTTGCAACAGAGAATTGGCTAATAATTCCGGACCGTCAATTGATCGACGATATCGTGTCGATCAACTTACCAATTGTTTCTGAGTTCCCGCAATTTGACAAATACGTCTCGTGGCGATGGCGTTGCTCCCAATTCTGGAAATGCTTTCCTGATGTTGTCGATTACTTCAGGATTTTGTAGCCGAAAAAAGGTGTTCATCCTGCGTTCCATTGCCAGCGTTGTCACCACGTAGTCCGTCAGCATATTTTTCGCGGCTGCATTGCCGGGCTCGCGATCAAGGGTGAATTGCAGGTTGTTTATTAAATAGTCGTGACCGGGATATAACAATGTGTCGTCGCTGAGTTTGTTGAGCTGATTCGCGAACGTGGCATACAATTCATTCGGGTGACCGCCAAGATGGCAATTTCCAGCGCCTGCGTTAAACAACGTATCGCCACTGAACAAGGCCGGCTGATCGGTGTGTGACAAAAGACAAATATGACTCATGGTATGCCCGGGCGTGTCCAGGCATTCCAGCGTTACCGTTTTGCCGACATCAATGATGTCGCCTGCACCGACACCGCGATCCAGGTTAGGAATTCTATCTTTTGCGTTCGCGTGAGCGATGATGGATGCGCCTGTTGCCGCAACCATGGCCTTGTTGCCACCGGTATGATCGCCATGTTCGTGCGTATTGAGAATCTGAGTAACCGTCCAGCCGTTTTTTTCAACCACAGCGAGGCACTTTTCGTAGTCGAGTGGATCAACGGCAAGCGCCTCACCGGTTTCCGGGCAGGCGATCAGGTAATTGAAGTTGCGGTAGCTATTGCCAGTCCAGATTTGTTCAACGATCACGGGGAACCTCCGCTATTTCAAATTGCTTTTGATTGGTCACATTGTAATCTGATCGGGCGCGATGTGGCGGTCATCATCGAGCTTTGATTTCGGCGGAGATTCCGCGCACTGCGCAGAATTCGCCTGGCTCGCAGTGCAGGATATGAAATCGTTCTTATTCAGTCGTTTCTCAATAAATCATGGCAAGTCATTGATTCGGGTCATATCTGTGTAACTAGGCGCATTTTATTGTGTATCTAAAACGCAACAAATACGCAATCAGAATCGTCAGGCGAGTAAAGAAGAGGCTAGGAAATTGACAGCGCTCAAAAAATTTGCGAACTTTTACCGGCGAAATCAGTCTCCTTTCAACAACAACAGTGTTGATGGGCTAGATTTACGACCGGTTTGACGACACCTTCAGGTACGACTTGGCGGGGGAATTCAATGCCAGGCTCTATGTACTCGTGATGGTAGAACGGCTCCTGAGGGAGCCGTTTTTTTTGCGGTGCGCCCGGCAGGGCGCACTCACTTGGAGGTGCAAGTCCTCTATCAACCCGACAGGGGGAATGATTAGCCGGACGGCAAGGGTGTCCATCGTGAGGTGGAATCTGAAGGAAGCCGCAGGCAAAGCGCTGGCCCGACGAACAGAAATCGCATAGAAGGCGGCCGTGCTGGATGAGAAGTCCGATATCTTCAAAGTCCGGTACCTGTACGGAAAGTACGGTCGTAGATGCGGCAGGCATAAGCGTGAAGGTGAGTGCGCATTACCCGGGGAGGTCTGTCGGCCTGCCATTGTGCTACTGGCATCGAGAGGTGTCGGGATGGGTCGGCAGAAGTCAGCCGAGGGCATAGTAGACACGTCGACCGTGTTGAAGGCCCGAACGTGAAGTAAGGAGAGGTTGCTGGATTTTCGTGTGTGAAGGAGAAGCAGAAGGTCAGTTTGGAATGACTGACGCCCGCGTGGAGGGTAGCGGACGGTATCGGCGAGAGCAGACGCTGGGTGTTTCAAGCGCCACGACTAAAGCCGGAGCACAGCCTTGAGGGGATGATGATGGAACTGATGGAAGCGGTGGTCGAACGCGAGAACTTAAAGCGAGCGTATGCCCGCGTGATGCGCAACAAGGGCGCGGCCGGAATCGATGCGATGCCGGTTGGCGATCTTGGCGCACATCTTAAAGTTCACTGGCCGCACATCAAAGAGGAACTGCTGGCCGGGCGGTATCAGCCGCAGGCGGTACGCGAGGTGTCGATTCCGAAGCCCAATGGCAAGGGAGAACGCATCCTGGGTATCCCGACGGTGACCGATCGTCTGATCCAGCAGGCAT
>QIHS01000446.1 GCA_003229095.1 Woeseia sp.
GGGTTCTGGTTTGTGGATGCGCTGGCGCGCCAATACGGTGTTTCCTTCAAGTACGAAAAACGCTTTGATGCTGAGGTTTGCAAAATCAAGATTGATGGCAGCGATATTTGGCTCGCGAAACCACAGAGTTTCATGAACCTGAGCGGCGGTCCGCTGCGCAGCATGCTCGACTACTACCGACTGTCCGTGCAGCAAATGCTCGTCGCACACGACGAGATCGACCTGCCGCCAGGCACTGTGCGACTCAAGCAAGGTGGCGGTCACGGTGGGCACAACGGCATGCGCGATGTTATCCGGCACTGTGGTGCGGAATTTCTGCGCCTGCGTCTTGGTGTTGGCCACCCCGGTCAAAAGGACCAGGTAACGGGCTATGTGCTCAAAAAAGCATCAGCGGATGTTGAATCGCTGATTCTTGAAAATATTGGCGAAGCAGCCGACGTGTTACCACTGCTGGTTGAGAGCGGAAGCAACGCGGCAATGAAAAAACTACACACAAAAGACTGACCTCACTATGGCAATTACATGTGGCATCGTCGGATTGCCAAACGTTGGCAAGTCCACGCTCTTTAATGCATTGACGGCAGCAGAAATTCCGGCTGAGAACTACCCATTCTGCACCATTGAGCCGAACGTCGGTATCGTGCCGGTTCCCGATCTGCGCCTCGATGTTTTAACTGACATCGTCAAGCCGCAAAAAACGATTCCGACGACGATGGAGTTCGTTGATATTGCGGGCCTGGTCAAGGGCGCATCGCAGGGAGAGGGGCTGGGCAACCAGTTCCTCGGCAACATTCGCCAGACCAATGCGATCGCCCATGTTGTTCGCTGTTTCGAAGACGATGATGTAACCCATGTCTCCGGTGCGATTGATCCGGTGAGCGACATTGAGACGATCAACACTGAGCTAGCGCTGGCGGATCTTGAATCGGTTGACAAGCAACTCTACAAAGCAGAAAAGAACGCTAAGACCAACGAGAAGGAAGCGATTGCGCTGCGTGACGTATTGAAAC
The DNA here is from genome assembly GCA_003229095.1 of Woeseia sp. GTDB lineage: Bacteria > Pseudomonadota > Gammaproteobacteria > Steroidobacterales > Woeseiaceae > SZUA-117. The sequence continues at coordinate 1,011 of QIHS01000446.1, forward strand.
GAGTATCTGCGCATCTCGATCAGGGCTTGCCATTGCGTTCGCTGGGTCTGGACGAAAACGACCTCGCGCGCGTGCGGGACTTGAATATGCTGACAGAAAAGCCGGTCATGTATGTTGCCAATGTTGACGAGGGAGGGTTCGAAAACAATCCGTACCTCGATGCCGTCGTGGCGTACGCAAAAGAGGACGGCGCTGAGGTTGTCGCAATTTGTGCGTCCATCGAATCGGAAATCGCGTTACTGGATGACGCGGATAAGACAGAGTTCCTGGCCGACCTGGGGCTCGACGAGCCCGGTCTGAATCGAGTGGTTCGCTGCGGCTATACGCTATTACATTTGCAGACCTACTTCACGGCTGGCCCCAAAGAGGTCAGGGCGTGGACGACGAAAGTTGGCGCAACCGCACCCAGAGCCGCTGCTGAGATTCACACTGATTTCGAAAAGGGCTTTATTCGCGCCGAAGTGATCGCCTATGAAGACTATGTGAGTGGCAATGGTGAGCTTGGCGCGAAAGAGGCGGGCCGCCTGCGCGTCGAGGGCAAGGAATATATCGTGCAGGAAGGTGACGTGATGCACTTTCGCTTCAACGTATGACGGTCACCTGCCGAAAACCCCGCCGCTGATAGACGACAACAGCGACAAGAATAATTGCGCCTGCAACGTGAGCGATCAGGCCAAGTGGCGTCCATAACAGGCACGCGGCACTGATCAATAACAACGTCGCAGAATATGCATTGAGTTTTTCTTCGAGATGCCATTGCAAAATGCCTGCAAGTGCATACAGACCGAGTGTGGCGAAGAAAAACACAGTTATTCGTTCCGTCCAGTTGCCAGTGATCAGTGGTGTGAACGCAAACAAGGCGGGAATCAGATACAGGCCTTTGGCGATTTTCCACGCAGTGAACCCTGTACGCATCGGCGGCGTGCCGGCAATTGCGGCAGCCGTAAATGCCACCAGGCAAACCGGTGGCGTCACATTGCTGTCCTGCGACAGCCAAAAGATGATCAGGTGCGCGCTCA
>QIHS01000444.1 GCA_003229095.1 Woeseia sp.
CGGTGCGAATATTCGTTCTCTCAATTCTGACCGGCAGTTTCCTTGTCTCGCCGGCATTTGCCTGGCATGACACCGGCCACCGGACAATAGCGTCCATCGCATTTGACGCAATTAAGCCGGATCGGCGTGAAAAGGTTATTGCCATTCTCCGTACCCACCCGAGATTCAGGCAGGATTTCGTAGCGCATATGCCGGATACGCTTGCTGCTCAGTCCGACGCGGGCAAGGCAAGGTGGTTGCTGGAGCAGGCCGCTATATGGCCTGACCTTATTAAGGAAATGAACGAAGACATTCAGACGGAATTTAATCGCAGTCGGTGGCACTACATCAATTTACCGGTTTACCTGAGCGAATCAGACGAGACTGCGCTGGACAGCAGTTTGAGTCACAACATGGCCACCAGATTCGAACCGCCTCTGCGCCAGAATCTGAACATCGTCCAGGCGCTGCGCGGCAATCTTCAAGTCTGGCACAGCGCATCAACTTCTGATGCCGACAAAGCGATAGCGCTGTGCTGGATTCTGCACCTGACAGGCGACCTGCACCAACCCCTGCACAACGTCGCGTTGTTCAGCCGACCGTATTTTTCAAAAGGCGACAGGGGCGGCAATGACATTGAAGTGCTCTCGGGCGACGCAACACGAAACCTGCACGCAGTATGGGATGGCCTGCCAACGACGATGGAGAATCTCGAACCGTCGGTGAAAACTTTGGCTGCCCTTGAATCCGACACTGTAGACAATGAAGTCATCGATGTTTGGCTCGTGCACCATGCGCGCCTTGCAGAAATGTTCGTGTACACAGACGATGTGAAGAAGCAATTGCTGCAGAAGTTGACGAATGACCAACCGCCGACGATTACACTGAGTCACGAGTACCTGGTGCGCGCCAGATCGATCTCAAGGCGACAGGTCAATCTGGCGGGACATCGCATTGCCAAATTACTCAACTGAAAGCGCTTGTTACTTTTTATATTTCTGCACATAAATCATCTCAATCGGCACGGAACAACAATTCCTCATGGCAAAACGCAGCGACACGGACAAAGCCATACGCAATATTATGAACTGGGCAGAACGACCCGAATGGTCGGGCGAACTCTCAGCGGTATTCGACGCTCATCTCTCGCCGGTCTGTAGCAAATTAGACATCAGCCAGGAAGAACTCAGCGAGGAACTGGAAGAGCACGGCTACAGCGGAATGCTTTTCGGTATGGTGTTCGAAGACTTTCTTAGCGGACACCTGTCGGCTGATAAGAAAAACGTTGTCGACGACTACCTGACGCGTCGTGGTTGGCGTGAAAGCGTTCCCGGCCGTCGCTATCTGCGACAGCTACGAAACTCTGTTCTCAGTATCTACGAGGTGGTGGCGGTTTCCCCCGGACAACATTGTGATGTCACCGACCTGGTGCGCGGAGGAAAAGCGGTCCGAGTTCATGAGCGCATGGGCACACAAAACCTGGTCAAGTGGGACCGGATTGCCGCCCGCGTCTTGACCACGAAAGGCAAACATACCTTTTCCGGCGGCATCCTGCCTTTCCCCATGGAGGCATCGCAAAGCCTGCTCCGTGTAGTTGCGAATTCGCGAGAACAATTTGACAAAGAACTCTCCCGGGTCGCAGACGAAGCGTCTTCGAAATTGATAAAGTCAGCGACAGACTTGGATGACACATTTCTCAAGGAAGCCTGCGCTGCCGTCACGTCAATTTGGCTGCTGCATACGCTGGAAAAACTTCGGGCACCCTTGCCTGAAATGGTTAACCGTGACGGTAATGCGCTGTTGTTCTCCGAAACCCGGTTTCCGTTTTTACCCGAGACACTTGACGATATCGTCGAGAACCTGGACGGCGCCCCTGACTGGGAGCGCGACGGACCGGATAGCAACGCCTGGATCTGGTTGCCGAAACCGGCTACTGGTCGCGATACGTCCGAGCGTGGCATCGCCTTCGATTCCCTGGACGAAGGACAACAGATTATCAACGGCACACTGGAATTGAATTCAGGTGTGCTAGTGCTCATGACAAATTCTTCGATGGAACGCACTGAGCGAGGCACGGAAGTATTGCAGAAACTCCTGCACAATCTTATCGGCCCGCCGCTAAGCAAATTGCAGACGCCCGAACAACTAATGGCGGACGACTCTGACAGACAAGGCCGCGATAAAGGCCCGCCGACCGACACCATCGATCCTGAAATTGCAGCGGAATTAATCCGAAACACACTGGACCAACACTACCGTAAATGTCTGGATGAGCCCATTCCCGCCCTCGAAAACAAAACGCCGCGGCAATGCGCGCGGAGTAAAAAATGGAGACCAAAGGTTATCGAGT
>QIHS01000054.1 GCA_003229095.1 Woeseia sp.
GTCGTTTCAGTCTGGTTGCTGAATTGCCTGCAAAATTCGCGTTGCGGGCCAATCAGAATCGCACCGGGTTCTGCATTGATGAACAATTTTGGCAGGTCGCTGTTGCTCAGCCATTCGGCATAGTCCGCGACAACCTCATGTACGTCTTCGGGTTCGCCTTCGATCGGGATTTGTCGCGGCCACGTCAATGTCGGTCGTCGGTCTTCACCGGCATTCAGAAACGGGCGTCGGTATACGGTCATTTCATCGTCTGTCAGCTTTCGCATGACAGAGGCGGGCAGCACACGCTCAACAAACAGGTTTTTGTCGAGCACCATTGATTCGCCAGCCGGAGAACGAAACCCTTTGAAGATATCCGTTGCTGCTTCGGGCCAGTCGTCCCATTGAACGGGTTTCACGATGCCTTCCATATAGGCAATTCCAAGCACCGCATCAGGGTTCTGCTTTGCCCAGTGAAAGCCCAGAGCCGATCCCCAGTCATGAATGACCAGTGTGACCCGGTCCCGGACACCAAGCGCCTCCCAGGCGGCGTATAGAAAATCACGATGCTCAACGAAGCGATAGCTGTCCGCACCGGGGTTTATCAGCTTGTCGGAATCGCCCATGCCAATCAGGTCAACGGCGATGCAGCGTCCCTGGTCGGCAAGGTGGGGCATGATATTGCGCCACAAGTACGATGAGGTCGGGTTGCCATGCTGAAAAACGATCGGGTCGCCTTCGCCCATCTCGACGTAGGCCATTTGCCTGCCAAGTACCTCTATGAATTTTTTCTTCGGCTCGGTTGCAGAGATCACTCAATATTCCTTATCAAACCACAGGGTCCCGGTTTGGCTTTTAATGGGCTCTGACCCGGTTTTCCATTATGCTCCGCTATGTTGCCACCAACAATAAAAACCGTTGCAAGGGATCGATGACGCCTGAAAATCGAAAAGCGTACTGGAAAGCCAACTTGCGCCTGGTGTTTGCCTGCCTGATTGTCTGGTTCGTTTGTTCGTACGGCTTTGGCGTGCTGCTGGTCGAGCAGCTCAACACCGTGCGCATGGGTGGTTTCAAGCTCGGTTTCTGGTTTGCGCAGCAAGGTTCAATATATGTATTCGTCCTGCTGATTTTCTTCTATGCCTGGCGCATGAACCACCTTGACAAGAAATACGATGTACACGAGGACTGACCCGTGACATTGAAGTTCATGACCTACCTCGTCGTGGGCGCAAGTTTCATGTTGTACATCGGCATCGCGATTTGGTCGCGAGCGCACAATACCCGAGATTTCTATATTGCGGGTAAAGGCGTATCGCCGCTCGCAAATGGTATGGCGACGGCTGCTGACTGGATGAGTGCAGCGTCGTTCATTTCAATGGCGGGCATCATCGCCTTTGCAGGTTATGACGGTTCCGTTTACCTGATGGGCTGGACCGGCGGATACGTCTTGCTGGCTTTGTTTCTTGCACCCTACCTGCGCAAGTTTGGCAAATTCACAGTACCGGAATTTATTGGCGAACGTTATTACTCAAAAACGGCTCGCATCGTGGCCGTTATCTGCCTGATTTTCGTGTCATTTACCTATGTGGCCGGGCAGATGCGCGGCGTCGGCATCGTTTTCTCCCGTTTCCTCGAAGTTGACGTGACGGTCGGGCTGGCTATCGGCATGGGTGTGGTGTTTGTTTATGCCGTTTTAGGCGGCATGAAGGGCATTACCTATACACAGGTCGCACAGTATTGTGTGCTTATTTTCGCCTACACCGTGCCCGCAATTTTTATTGCGATCCAGATTTCCGGAAACGCCATTCCACAACTTGCGTTTGGCAGCGAAATCGCCGGCAGCGGTGTCAGTTTGCTCGACAAGCTGGACGACATCGTGACCTCTCTTGGATTCAAGGAGTATACAAGCGGCCAAAAATCGACTATTGACGTTTTTTGCATCACGCTCGCGTTGATGGTGGGCACTGCCGGGCTGCCGCATGTCATCGTGCGATTTTTCACGGTACCGAAAGTTCGCGATGCGCGAATCTCAGCGGGGT
>QIHS01000314.1 GCA_003229095.1 Woeseia sp.
AGCACCAGGTCGGTGTCTGCGACATCGACTAATGCAGCATAGCTCGCGTCATAGGCGGTCAGGCAGGCAATAGGCTCGCCCTTCGCCTTCATGGAAAGCAGTGTCGATACATTAACGGGTGGATCGGACATGCCGCGTTGTTCAAGTTGTGTGTACATGCAGGTCTCTTTTTCAGGTCACGCAAACGCGACGGTAGCAGCCGGATTAAAAAAATGCCGTCCGCCGCTGATTTGCCGAACTTGTTCAAACAATTCTTCATAGTCCGCATCGTTTCGAATTGGATCGATGGACGATGCATTGACGATCAGCAATGGCGACTCGTCATAGTCATGATAGAAGCGCGCGTAGCTATCGGCCACCTTCTCGAAATAAGCCCTGTCGATTCTGCGTTCATAACCGATACCACGACGCGAAATTCTCGACATCAGTGCATCCACTGAAGCCTGCAGATAGATGACGAGATCAGGTGCCGGTATTTCAATGTCCAGGCTTGCGTAAATCTGATCGTAGAGTGCCATCTCGTCACGATTCAGGTTTAGCTCGGCGAACAACCTGTCTTTTAGGACATGAAAATCCGCGATCTTGACGGGTGCAAACATGTCGGACTGACGCAAGGATTCCAGTTGTCGTGTGCGTTGAAAAAGGAAGAACAATTGCGCCGGCAACGCGGTCTTTCGACCTGACTTGTAGAATTCTTCCAGGAAAGGATTTTCAACGTTGCTTTCAAGAACGAGATCGCCAGAGAAACTCTCGGCCAGACGTTTCGCCAGGCTGGTTTTGCCAACGCCAATGGGGCCCTCCACCACAATGAAGCGTGATTCGGTTGGAATTGTTCTGATGGCTTCTACTGTCATTTCTATATTGCTAGTCTATTCTCTTGATTTTTGGCGATTTTTCGACCACTGCCTTGGCCAGCTCTGTCACTGTGGTCGAGCCCGGCACCCGATAATGTGGCGCGATCTCCGCCCATGGCAACAATACAAAATTTCTGTCGGCAATGCCCGGGTGCGGCAAAATAAGATCGTCCTCGTTCATGCTTAGCCCGGCGTACGCCAACAAGTCGAGATCCAGTGTGCGCGGCCCCCACCGCGCAACACTACGGTCGCGGCCGTGTTGACGCTCGATGGATTGTAATGCAGACAACAAGTCGTGCGGATTCAGCTGCGTCATCAAGCCGAGCACCGCATTGACAAAGTCGGGTTGCTCGACCGGGCCCATCGGAGCAGACAAGTACGTCCCGGATTCCAGCACCAATATCGTTCGCGGCAATTTCGACAGATTTTCTATGCCGCGCTGCACCTGGCTGGCAGGTGACTCAATATTGCTGCCGATGCCGACATATGCGGGCCACCAGTGTGGCGCAGTCATTCGGAATTCGCTTGCGACTTTCTTCGTCGCCGCGGGCGACTACGTTTGCTGGTTCCGGATTTGGCGTCGAGCTCGAAACTAATTCTGCGTTGTTCGCCGTCTTGATTCTGTACGTCAGTCCAGAAGTCGGCGAGCGCGCGATCGAATTCTCCACATTCGGCACGCAAAATAATGAAGTCATAAGCCGCCCGAAAGCGCCGATGTTCGAGCAGACTTAAGGCCCGTTTACCGCGTTTGATATCAAAGCGTGGTTGCATCGCCAGCATTTCACGCATGGGCGACGTAAATCGACGCGGAATTGCGATTCGCGATTGCTGCAGCCCGGAAATTTCCCATGCGGCGAGGCTCAGCGACTGCGCAACAGACATTTTTTCTTCGGCACGCAGTTTTTCGGCATGGCGCTGAATTGGCACCCAGAGAAAAACGCCCAATAAAAACATCGGGGTGATGGATTTTTCCTGCGCGACGCGTCGATCGGTGTTTGCCAACGCGAGGCGCACGAACTTCAGGAAGTTTTCATCCTTGTCGAGTTCTGCATCGGTTTCCGGAAACAACAGCTTGAAGAGTTTGTATTGCCGCAACTTCTCGAATGTTTTTTCGGCGAACCCGGCCTGGAACATCTTCAGGAACTCATCGAACAGACGTGCCACATTGCCCAACAGATCGCGATTCCTGAGAATCGATTCCTCAACCTCTTTAGCAATTCGAAAATTCAGCTTGGCTGAGAACCGAACCGCCCGCAGCATACGCACGGGATCTTCCCGAAGCCGCGTATCCGGATCGCCGATCAGGACCAGCCGCCGCTGCTCGACGTCCTTAATGCCACCGGTGTAATCCCAGATACTGAAGTCAGCGATGTTGTAATAAAGCGCATTGCAGGTGAAATCCCGTCGCCAGACATCCTCGTCAATGCTGCCATAAACATTATCCCGGAGAATTCGCCCTTCCTGGTCGTGAGCCACATCGCCTTGCTTGTCGTTGCTGTCGGCCGCCGCCCGGAATGTCGCCACTTCGATGATCTCCCGCCCGAATCGAACATGCGCGAGACGAAAGCGCCGCCCGATCAGGCGGCAGTTGGAAAACAACGACCGCACCTCATCCGGGCTCGCATCGGTCGCGATATCGAAATCTTTAGGGTTCAAGC
>QIHS01000496.1 GCA_003229095.1 Woeseia sp.
CGAGCGCGATATACGTCCTTCGGATCGCCACTTACATTGCCCGCATTGGCAAGGTTACTCGCCGTTACGTTCATCCGAACCGACTGTGCGTTCATGGCACTACCGGCTACATCAAAGACTTCAAACATGGACATTAGTCTCCTCCCTTAAGGGCAAACCGCAGGCCACGGATTTTTCCATCGAGGAAGGCAAGGCTCGCCCTGTATTTGACAGCGTTTTCTGCAAAGGCCGCTTGCTCGACATCGGTTTCTACCGTGTTCCCGTCGAGCGTAGGCTGTGTCGGGATCCGGTACTTGACAGTGCCATTCGATCCGTTCGAACTGCGCGAGGACTGATGTAAGTCGTTGGTCTTCGTCAGCGACAGCTGATCTGACTGAGCATTCCGTAGTGCCGAACCGAAGTCGACATCGCGAGCTTTGTAGTTAGGCGTATCAGCATTCGCTATATTCGATGACAACACCTGGTTCCGCAGCTCTCGCAACTGTAATGACTGCTCGTGAATCGCAAATGGTTGAATATTCATTTCATTTCGGTCGTTTGTCCCTGTCCTGCATACTGCTATGCAACTGCCATGCCAACTTCCGAAAGCGAACAGATTGGCGCTTTCCGACAATTGTCGGGGGCCTGCTTAGTCCATTGCGGCAATGATTTGCCGCGCGGACGGCAACGATGCGCAGTCAGTTGGCCAGTCCGGACTCCGTCTGGCACACCTCTTGCATATTCATCTCTTAACGACATCTGCTAATGCCGGCAAAGTAGCCGGGCATTTTCGGATAGTGAGCTACAAAGCACTGGTATCAAGAGGTCTGCGACTGAATGGACAAGATCGGAAAGGAAGTTAATGTCAATTTATTGGCGACACACAACACAAACCGGCGCATTTATGACGGCTGGCCAATAATTGGCAGCGTCAGGCTGGCGCTACGCATGTATTTTGTTGTGGTTATCATTTTCACTGCCCTTGCAGTAATGGCGACTGCACATGCAGCGAAATGGCAATCGAATCAGGAGATCTTAAAGGTCGCCGAGGATTATGTTGTGCAGCGATTTGGCAAGACTGACAGACGTATGGTGCCTAAAGCAGGACACCTGGATTCAAGGCTTCGGCTACCGCAGTGCGACACGGCGCTGCAGCCATTCCTGCGGCGCGGTGCTACTGTCACCAGTCGTACCGTTGTAGGCGTACGTTGTGAGGGAAGCAGGCCGTGGAAGGTCTATGTACCGGTGAATGTAGTTGTGGTCGAATCTATACTGGTGGCAAAGATGACACTCCCACGAGGCCACGTCCTTACTGTCGCCGACGTGGTAGCACAAGACCATGATATCTCCAGATTACCCGGTGGATATGTAGCCATTGTCGACCGGCTGATTGGCAAGAAGCTCAAACATCAGATCACAGCGGGGCGAGTCATTACTCCCGGGATGCTTGAAGCTGAACTCATTGTTCGCCGTGGCCAATCGGTCACTCTGATCATCAACAGCGGTACATTGAACATAACAATGTCGGGAAAGGCGCTGACCGACGGAGGGTTAAACCAGCGCATCAGGGTAGAGAACTCCGGTTCCAAACGCATTGTAGAGGGGATCGTCAGATCGCCTGAGCACGTTGAAGTTTTGGTGCACTGAAAGGTGCGTTTTTCTAACGCGAACCCTAAAGTTTATGGCGTTACGGTCGATACTTCGGGTAAGCAACAATGATTGTTGAGGTTGAAAACTATGTCTAACAGGATAAATCCGATGGATCAGGGCTTGCTCGGAAAGATAGCCAATAAGGTTGGCGAGACTGGCGCAGCCAAGAAACCAGACCTGGAAACTGGTATCAAGAGCAATGAGGCCTCACACCAGGCAGGCGGCGGCGATACCGTTGAATTGACATCCAGCGCCAAATTGCTGGAGCGCCTTGAGAAGACTCTGGCGTCAATTCCTGATGTTGATAGTGAACGAGTAGCTGAAGTCAAAGCGCAAATTGAGAATGGTGAATACCAGATCAATGCGGACAAAATCGCCACTGCGAGCTCAGAATGGATCAAGAGCTGGACAACAAATCGTGATCCACATGAGCCCCGAGGAGTGCAGAGCACTACTCGAGAGTAATCTCGAAGAAAGTCTTGCGAATGCATGCCAGCTCAAAGTCGTTCTTGAGGACGAACGCGCTGCACTTGAGCGAAACGATCCCGCGTCGCTGCATGACGCAGCGACCAGCAAGCAAGACTGCGTTACCAAGCTAGAAGAACTGGAAACGAGGCGTGTCAGTTTAAGCCAGTCTTGTGGATTTGAATCCGGTGCTGATGCAATTGACGAATTGGCGATCTGGTGCGGAGGCGGACCGACGATGGCCGGGTCCTGGAAAGAATTTCTCGTTGTCGCGAACGAATGTAGCAAGCTGAATTCCGCGAACGGCGCGATTATTCTCGTAAGACGTTCGCAAATCGAGAATACCCTGGCGGTCCTGCG
>QIHS01000408.1 GCA_003229095.1 Woeseia sp.
TTAATAAGACCTGCCGTTACCAGAGCCACTGCGGCAGGCGCAATAAACATGTCGACAATGAAGGCCAGACCCAGCCAGGTAAGCGCAACCCGACTGATTTTCGAATATCCGGAAACCAGGCTGCGCCCGGTAGCGCTTGCGTAGTCAACAGCAAATCGAAATGCCGGATACTTTAGAACAACAATCAGTATGACCAGCCAGATGAGTGACAGACCGAACTCGGCACCGGCCCGGGTAGACTGAACGAGATGAGAAACCCCAACGCCGACGGCTGCAACCATCATGCCCGGCCCCAATCGGGCGTAAAGCTTGTTCATCAAATGGCCCCCGGTTTTTTCTTGTTAGGACGCAGAGTAGCAATTCTAACAGTATGCTGGCCAATAGGTATTGGTCGGCTACAAATCGCCCGTCAGTACCTGAACGTGTAGCGGATTTTCACTGCGGCAACCGATTGTGTACTACGAAAGCGATCCTCGATCAATCTGTCCCGCACCATATTGTGATTGATCACAAACCAGACGTCCTGGCCTGCTGACAGGTTGTATCGCAGCCGCGCGTTGATTCCGATGTCGTCAGAAATATTGTCATACTGTGCCAGTGTGACCAATGACCACTTTGCGTCAAAGGATACTTCGTTTTCCAAAGTAATCTGGCGCGTTATCGCACTCACACCCGGGAAATCGAATTTGTTGTAATCGAGTCGAAACGTTACGTTAAAGTGCTCGTTTGGTGTCCAGCCAATCTCAGGGCTAATGTTGAACCTGTCTCCGTTGAACCAGCCACCATCCTCAAAGCGAATTCGCACAGTCCATTTGCGGAACCCTGCCGTTCGTATGAAGCCACCGTAGCGTTCAAACGAGTATTCACCTGCCGGGATAATGATGCCGATATCATCCAGTGGCTGCTCGCCGGGCAACAGCCCTTCTTTCTGGAAACGGTAGGCGATTCGTGCGAAATCGCCCGCGCGGGATCGAATACTGATGATGTCAGTCATGATCTCCTGCGACTGAACCTGTCCGGTATCGAGAAATTCCCATCGGGCCAACTCCATGCCATGGCTGATTTCCCGGACGAATGAGTCCCCTTTTAGCACTGTGCGATAACCAAGTTCGCCCCCATACAAACGCACACCAGTACGGCTGGCGAAGCCCAGCGCCGGATCGAAATTCGCCTGCACCTCCTGGATCTGTGCGCCTGCCTCGAAACCGGTCTGCGAAGGAAAGCCTACTGTCGCGCTCCAGGCAAGATCATCACCATCAATCCCTTCGTTGCTCGATTTCTGCAGCCAGAAATTTCCCAGCATCGACCGATTCGTGCCCAATCGGGTATTTCGATAGAGGAAGTCAACACCAGCCAGATTGCTGTCCAGGTCTGAAACCGGGTCTCCGTAGGTAAAAATTGCGCCGACGGATGACTCTTCGAGAATCCCCCGGGATACGCGTCCGACGAGCAAGTCGGACGCAGCGACATCCTCGAATTCATCCTGGCGAATATAGAGTGTGCCAAAATCATAGTCGCCGATACGACCACTGACTTTTGCGCCGGCAATAATGTCAACGGGTTCGCGAGAACCGCTCAGGCCGATCCGACGAGAGAAAAAGGCCAGTCCATTGGTACCTGATCGCATACCGGTCGTTCTATTGCGAAAACCTCCACCGCCAGCGACACCGCCAAACTGGAAAATGTCAAAATCGGTCAGGAAGAAACTGCGTTTTTCCGGGAAGAACAAGCTAAAACGTTGCAGGTCCAGTTGGCGACCGTCTACTTCGGTCGCGGCGAAGTCCGTGTTGATGGTCAGCAGACCGTTAATTGAAGGCGTTAGTTTGTAGCTCAAATCGAGCGACGGTTTGAGTTCCGTATCTGAACTGCCCAATATTCGATCCGTCTGGTACACCGAGCTTGCCGAGGGTATGACATCAAGTCCGATGCCCTGGTTCAGGCCTTCGAAGCCATACGCTTCCCCGGAAACTGTCGGGTTTACTTCACCATTGCGCGATTGCCAGCCAATGGTCTCCCCAGGTATCGTTTGCCGGATCGAATGTCAGCGTATTGAACGGAATGGCCATTTCCATGGTCCAGCCATCATCGACGCGTGCAGACGCGCCGCGCCAGATTCCGTCCCAGTCGTCCGATGGACGAGTTGCCGTTGCGTAAATTGCTTCGGCTCGCACACCGTTAGGATTCAACGTAAACGAATATCCGCTGCGATTGTTGTTGAACGCATCGATGATGATTCTGAGAAAGTCGTCCGACTCGACCGAGCCGCCCTGTCGGAGGGTTTGCGCCACGATCAGGTCAGGTTCGTCATCAAAAGCGTGGGCTGCGATGTAGAGCGTTTTATCGTCGTACCCGGCATACCAGACCGTTCGAGCTGACGGCGTCGAAAACTCCGACGGATAAACTTGGTGCAAATCGCTGATCCGCGCTGCGCCGGACCACTCGTTGTCACCTATCCTGCCATCGATAGCAGGCGCCGACGCAATGCGCTTTATCTGGAATCGTTTCTCTCCTGAGCCGGGATCCTGGGCGAAAGACAGGCCCGACATCAAAATCAGAGCGATACCGGCGCAGGCAAACTGGCCCGATGGTCTATTCATTGTCGGGCGGGCAAAATTCTGTCAATTCAACATTCCCGAGGCTTGCAACTGGCGAAGCAGCTAATCGTGTCACGAATGGCG
>QIHS01000175.1 GCA_003229095.1 Woeseia sp.
GTTCTGCAATCCTGGAACGTCTTGCGGAGGAAGATGGGCTTATTGTCGTTGGTGCCGAATACTCTCTTGAAACCGGCGTCGTCGATTTCTTCGATACACCGTGAATGTGAACGTTTGAAGCACGCAGTCATCTTTGATATCGACGGAACGCTGCTCGAATCCTATGAGCAGGACGATCGAATTTACCGCGAGGCCGTAAGACGTATTCTTGGTGACGTTGTTTTGCGCGCTGAGCTGACAGGCTACGATCAGGTGACAGATTCTGGCATCCTGCAACAGATTTTCGCAGACAATAGACTGCCCGAAGACCCAAAGATCATTGACGAGGTCAAAGAAGAGTTCTTTTCGCTGCTGGCATCGTTCATCGAGAAATCAGGCCCGTTCTGTGAGATGCCGGGCGCGAAGTCCGTATTGCAACGCCTTGAGGTGTCCGAATCTCACTTCGTCGCCATCGCAACCGGCGGTTGGCGCCGATCGGCACGGATGAAGCTAGAAACTGCAGAATTCGATATCGAGACGATTCCACTGGCGACTTCAGATGATGCCGATGCACGCCCGGAAATAATGCAGCATGCGCTGAATCAGATAGGCAACAATTTCGAATCCATCACCTATTTTGGTGACGGCATTTGGGACAAACAGGCCTGCGACATTCTGGGCTGGTCATTTCGTCCTGTTGGCCCGGCACTGGGCGGGATAAAATCCTTTGACGACGAATATGCGATAAAATCACCGGGCGGGTAAAGGCTCAAGTGACGAATAGGGCGGTTTGAGTGAAAGTAATGTTAATCAATGCAGCGCTCGTCGGCTCCGGGGGATTTATCGGTGCAGTTCTTCGCCATGGTTTGAGCAGTATTGTTCAGCGCAGTGCGCCCATCACCGAATTTCCCTACGGTACCTTGGCTGTCAATCTCTTTGGTTGCCTGTTGATTGGCATTGCGGCCGGCGTCATCGACGCCCGCCAGATCGGCAGTCCCGAGCTGCGATCATTCGTAATGATTGGTGTCCTCGGTGGGTTCACGACCTTCTCGGCAGTCGGCCTCGATACCTTGGTATTGTTGCGTGATGCAGACTATCTGCGCGCTGTTGGCAATATCGCCATCCATATTGTGGTGGGTCTTGCCTTGGTATGGATTGGATTTTCGCTGGCTTCCGGGCCGCGTTAGTCGCGAGATAAAAAGACAATGAATTTCGAAGTGAGAGAGGCAATACCTGCGGACGGAGATGCCATGCTGGCACTGATGCCACGTCTCGCTGAATTCGACTTGCCCGAATCGAGAAACCCGGCACATTTGTGGGGCGATGACGCGAAACTGTTGCGGCGATGGCTGGATGGCAAAGAGGAATGCCTCGTGCATGTGGCTGTGTCAGATGAGCAGCAGGTTCTGGGTTTCACACTGGTACGCTTGCGCCCGGAGGCGCTTAGCCACGAACCCAGCGCACACCTGGAGGCAATTGCCATTGATAAATCAGCAGAAGGATTCGGCGTCGCTAAATTGCTGCTTAGCACCGCAGAGCAGTCCGCGCGCGAGCAAGGCGCGCGTTCGATGACCTTGCATGTATTCTCCACGAACAAAAGGGCGATGAAATTTTACGAGCGAAACGACTACTTCGGGGAGCTGATTCGCTATATCAAAGACATCGGCTAAGGGTATCGGCAAGTGAAACGTGACACGTGATTCGGCTACGCGAACTACAGGAAAAAGACTGGCCACTCGTCTGGAAATTCATGCAGCCCGTCATACACGCCGGCGAGACCTATCCATACGAGCGAAATATGACTGCAGACCAGGCCCGTCACCTGTGGATCGATGTGACCGAGGTCGCTTATGTCGCTGAAGATGAAAGCGGCGAGATACTTGGCAGTTACTATCTAAAGCCCAACCAGCCGACGCTGGGCGCTCACGTCGCCAACTGCGGATACCTGGTATCGGCGAACGCGCGTGGACGCGGAATCGCGACACAAATGTGTGAACACTCCCAGGATGAAGCGCGCAAGCGAGGATTCAGGGCCGTCAAGACGAATGAGGCAAGTGTTCACATTTGGAAAAAACTGGGTTTCCACATCGTTGGCACACTGCCAGGCGCGTTCGACCACGCGAAATTGGGATTCGTCGATGCCTTTGTCATGTACAAGGCCCTGGTTGACAACGACTGATTCACAATGAGAGCCGCAATCTACGAACAGTTTCAAGGTCCGGTCAGCATTTGCAATGTTGCTGATCCGGAACCTGCCGATTCAGGTGTCGTTCTGAAAGTCGCTGCGACCGGCATTTGTCGCAGCGACTGGCATGGCTGGATGGGGCACGACGAAGACATCACCTTGCCGCACGTACCGGGACACGAGTTGGCAGGCACTGTTGAGGCCGTCGGCAAAGATGTGAAAAACTGGCGCGGCGGAGAGCGGGTTACAGTGCCGTTCGTTTGCGGTTGCGGCGTCTGCGCCCAATGCGTCAGCGGCAATCAGCAAGTGTGCGATAAGCAGACTCA
>QIHS01000406.1 GCA_003229095.1 Woeseia sp.
AAGAAAACCGGGTCAGAGCCCAATAGCCGGGTCAATAACCGGGTCAGAGCCCGTTATTGGGCTCTGACCCGGTTTTTCATTCGTAGCGCAAAGCCAGGACCGGCCTTGATCTTGCGGCGCGGCCTGCTTGTAGTGCGATCGTGATCCATGCCGTTACCAGTGCTGCGAATGCAGCCGCTACAAACAGCCAGGCCCATTCGCTGAAGGGTGCTTTGTAGACAAAGCGATTGAGCCAGTTGCTCATGAAATAGTAGGCGACCGGCCAGGCAATGACATTGGCCAGCAGGACGAGCTTCGTGAAATCTGCAGTCAGCAGAAAAATGATGTCCTTGACCGATGCACCCATCACTTTTCGAATGCCTATTTCTTTAGTACGTCTCTCGGTTGTAAACGATGCCAGGCCGAACAGGCCCAATGTCGCGACAAAAATCGCGAATGCAGAAAACACACCAAACATTTGTGCCTGCCGGGCTTCAAGCATCGAAGCGATCATCGAGAAATTCCCAGAATACGGGTTCCCCCGGCACAATCTTCTTCCATACCGATTCGAAGTGCTCGATGGCGGCGCGATGATCTCCGGCAGCAAGTTTCACAGAGATCGAGCGTCCGTAGCGGTCGTCTGGTTCTGCGTAGATCGTCGATTTCATTTCATTGTGCAGGGATGAGAAATGAATATTGGGTATAACGCCCACCACCTCTCGATCCACAAACCTGTCGAGGTCGCGGCTCATTGGCTGGCGAACAATCTTGCCGATAGCTTCTTCCGGGCTCCAGCCGAAACGCCGGGCCGCCGATTCATTGAGTATGGCTGACCCACTGACGACAGGGTTTTCCTCGGTGACCTGTTCGATTAGCATTTCGTTCGGCCGGAACGCTCTTCCGGCAAGAAATTCGACGTCATAGTGATCGAACCACTGGTAGTCGACTTTGATATCGGAAATGCTGAGAACGGTGTCCATAGAGATCTGCATGCCTTCCGCAACGTATCCGGAACCGTCATTGTTCTGCATGCTAGGCACTCTCGACGAATAAACTGCCGAAAGAATATCCGGGTGTGCTTCAAGCTCGGCTTTCATAGGCGTATAAATTTCCCAGAGATCAGCAAAGTATGGGAGCGCACTCGTCAGGTTGCGCGACTTATCGAAACCAAGATCGACGTCGCGTGCATAGTTCATTTGTGCCATCACAACGCCAGTCGCGATTAGCAAAGCGATCGACGTGGCGAACTGGACAACAACGAGCGTTTTTCTCAGCAACGAAGAGCCCGTTCCGGACGCAGGCCCTTTCAGCACCTCAACCGGCCGGAATTTGGATAAATAGAGCGCAGGATAGCTGCCGGCAAAGGTGCCTACGACCACAACGCCCAGCAGGATGATTCCCAGGGTTGTGGGATCCGCCAGCGAGAAATTCAGAGGCTTTTCAACAAACGCTGCAAAAAAGGGCAGAACGAGTTCAATGATCGCCACTGCCAGCAGCATGGCCAGCGCGGTTAGCATGATCGATTCACCCATGAACTGAGCGATCAGCTGGCTGCGTTTCGCACCGACCACTTTGCGGACGCCGACTTCGCGAGCACGCTGAGTAGAGCGTGCCGTGGTCAGGTTCATAAAATTGATGCAGGCAATCAGCAATACAAACAAAGCGACCGCGGAAAACGTGTAGACAACCGCGATGCTTCCGTTCGTTCGCCATTCGCCGTCACGATCTGAGGTCAGGTGAATTTCTGAAAGCCGCTGGAGCCCCAGAGCAGAACTGTTTTCGGCATCTTCGCTCCAGTGCCTGACCAGGAAGTCATTGAACTGTGCCTCCAGGTCGGCCGGATCGTAACCCGCTGGCAGGCGCACATAAGTGTAGTAATTATTGCTGCCCCAGTTCTCGAGCTCATCGGCCCCCATCATCAGCGGAATCGCCGCCATTGAACCAATGACTTCAAAGGCCATGTGGGTATTGTCAGGAAGGTCTTTGATGATTGCCGTAACAGTTACGTCTGCCTGATCCATCAGGAGCAGTGTCTGTCCAACCGGATCCTCGGCACCAAAATAGCGCGCAGCGGCACGTTCAGTCATGACAATGTCGGTCGGGTTTGCCAGCGCTGATTCCGGATTGCCAGTAACGAATTCGAGATTGAAAAACTCGAAGATGTTCGAGTCGGCAACGACCATACCTTCCTCGCGCGCGCGAATGTCGCCGCGCGCAAGTGTGATGCCGCCCGAATTGAGGATTCGAGTAATGTCTTCGACCTCGGCAAAGTCCAGTTTCATCAATGGCGCGATCGGAGGCGCGACCGCTGCCAACTCAAGGTTATTGCCAAAGAAATCGCGTGTTACGCGATAGGTGCGCTCGGCGTTATCCCAGTGTTTGTCGTAGGACAATTCATAGCGGACA
>QIHS01000558.1 GCA_003229095.1 Woeseia sp.
TCAATGTTTTTTCTTCCACAACGGCGAGCCACTCAGCGGCACTTTGTCCGCTGGATGAATCCATTCGCATGTCAATCGGTCCGTCTGAACGAAAACTGAAACCCCTGCTGATTTCATCCAGCTGTGGTGATGAGACCCCCAGATCGAGTAGCAAGCCATCCACTTTTCCGAGCACATCCCTTTCAATCGCATATCGCTTCAGTTCCGAAAAATTGCCGTTGACCAACTCCAGCCGCGAATCGCTCTGCAATGCGCTGGCGGCCTCTTCAATCGCTTGAGAATCCCGATCAATCGCCAGCAAATGGCCATCGTTCCCAAGCTTTTCAAGAATCGCTGCCGCATGTCCGCCACGACCGAACGTTCCGTCGACATACCAGCCATCTGCTTTAAGGTTCAGCCCGGCAATTGCTGGGCCCAATAGAACCGGCACTGGCACCTTTTAGTTCTCTATTCACTCCGCCGGAGGCGAGTCAAAGCGTGAGCGTCTCAAGCTGTGCCGAAAGATCGGCGCCATCGCCATCGTTCAACCACCCGTCTCGAGTTTCGTTCCAGCGCGTTTCATCCCAGAGCTCGAACCGGTTGCCTTGCCCCAGCAACACGGCCTGCCGATCGAGGCCCGCGAACTCGCGCAGCTCTCGTGACAACAGAATTCGCCCGTGTCCGTCGATTTCGACTTCCGTGGCATGTCCGACCATTAGCCGCTGCAAGCGGCGCGCCTTTTGATCCAGGCTCGGCAGACGCATCAATTTTCGCTCGATTTCTTCCCATTCCGGAAATGGATAGATGAGAAGGCAATAATCCCGGTCGACGGTTGCAATCAACTGGCCGTCGCAACGCGCAGCGATCCGTTCCCGATAACGGGTTGGAATCGCCAGACGCCCTTTGGCATCCAGCGTGACGTTGGTTACCCCACGAAACATGGTTTATTATCAGGGTCGGTTGACGGCGCTTGGATTGTTCATCAAGCCAGGACTGCCGCATTCGCCCCTTTCCTCCCACTTTTCTCCACTCCTGTGCACTATATTCGGGCAGTTGCCCAGCGTCAACCGGGTAATCCGATTATTTCTTGTTGTACAGGGACTTAGGGGCCAGGCGGTGGCGCAATGCGGGCAAATTGTGGCAGCTTTTTTGAAGCTGCAATTCAATGCCTTAAACGCTTATCCTCGACTGACACTTAGAAGTGGGTCGCAAGACGGAGACAGGGTAAATTTATAAAGAGAAAGAGAGAGCCGGCCGTAAGCCGGGTTCTGTCGTGGACAATCATTCATCTGGGACAGCCGTCGCCGACTGCCTCTAGCAACCTACCCGGGAACCCGCTCAGGCGCGGTGCGGGACCAGCCCACATGCTCCCCTATTTGGTCTTGCTCCAGGCGGGGTTTACCGTGCCGCGGAGTGTTACCACCCGCGCGGTGCGCTCTTACCGCACCATTTCACCCTTACCAGCACACACAGTACTGGCGGTATCTTTTCTGTGGCACTTTCCATGGGTTCGCACCCTCCAGGCGTTACCTGGCGCCCTGCCTGACGGAGCCCGGACTTTCCTCCGGAAATCGTAATGAAATCCAGCGATTGCCTGGCCGACTCTCACCTTCTCAAGCCCGCAAATGTCACGGACTCGCGAGAATCATACTGACTTTTACAGGCGCGAACAGGGGCAATATTTATCAGTCAGCGGCCTCAGGGCGAAGCGCGAGCATCTTGTCGTACAACACATTCCGCTTTTGCCCCGACAACCTGGCGACGATTGCGACCGCCTGCTTGCCGGGGAGAATCTCGACCAGTTCCTCAAGTAACCGTTGCGCATCGATACTGTCATTTGCGGGCGCCAATTCCGCTGCGCCCTCAAGCACGATGACAAACTCGCCTTTGCGCGGAATTTGCCCTTCTTCAAGCATCGCGGCGAGCCCTGCTAAATCTGCGCCGACACATTGTTCGTATAGCTTGGTGAGCTCGCGACCGATAAACGCACGCCGACCCGCGCCGAAACAGTCGATCAGGTCTTGAATAGTCGCTGCAATGCGATGCACCGATTCATAAAAAATGAGCGTGCGTGTTTCATTGCCAAGGTCCTGCAGGCGTTTCGCGCGCGCCGCTTTTTTCGCCGGCAGAAAACCTTCGAATACGAAACGATCGGTTGGCAAGCCGGACGCAGACAATGCCGCAACGAACGCGCAGGCCCCTGGCAAAGGCGATACGGTAATGCCTGCCTGGTGCGCTTCGCGCAACAATCTAAAACCAGGATCGCTAATCGATGGTGTTCCGGCATCGCTGACCAGCGCTATGGATTTGCCGTCCAGAAGTTCGCCGATGAGCCTCGCAACAACGCTTGCTTCGTTGTGATCTGTTTGTCGGCTTTTGATGCCGAAATGCGATAGCAATCGCCCGGTCACGCGGGTATCCTCGGCGGCAATGAGGTCTGCCGCGCCCAGCACTTCCCTGGCGCGGGGTGAGAGATCGTCGAGATTCCCGATCGGCGTCGCTACGACAAATAGTGTGCCCTCATTCAATCTCTTGGATCCACGCTCAGGGTAATTAGCAATGATGATTGTATCGACTGACAGCCTGCCCGCCTACGTTCATTCAAGCCAAGTCGCATGAGGCCGGGCCTGGCAAGAATGCGAAGGTTCGCGTCCCTCAGCATGGCTGCAGTCTTGCTTGGCGGCTGCGCGACAACGGATTTTCCCGGCTTTGGCGGCAGTCAGAGTGAACGTCGCGCGCAATCCCAGGCAGAGAAAGGTCAGGCTGAGGAAGCTGCTGCGACCTATATTGGCCTGGCGAGCCAGGCCAGCGATGTCGAACGCGACCGGCTGACAATGCTAGCCGTTGAACAGTGGTTAATTTCTGGCGACGGGCGACGCGCCCGCAACGCCCTGGCAACCGTGACGATGCCCGGCAGCGGAGCGTTACTGTGGCTGTGGAGTGCCAATGCGGCCGCGCTTTCTCTTTGGGAAGGACAGCCAGACGCCGCGCTGGCGCTTCTCGAACCAATGAGTCGCATTCCGATGACTGCGAGTCACCGCATTCGTGTCGAGGCACTCAGGGCAGATGCCTGGTTCCAGAAAGGTGAGCCGCTACGGGCCGTGGCCTTATATATGCAACGCGAGAACTGGCTTGACGACCAGCGCTCGATCGATGCCAATCGGCAGCGACTCTGGGCCGGAATTAAGGTCAGCAGTGTCGACGAGCTGCGCAGTGCCGCGAATGTCAGTTCTGACCCCGTTGTTCGAGGCTGGCTTGCCCTGGGTGCGCTTGCAAATTCGACCGGACAGCAGGGCATAGGCTGGGGTAACGGCTTGCTGCAATGGCAGGAAGCCTATGTCAATCACCCGGCGTTCGCGGTTTTGAGCGATCTTTCGCTGCCGAATGCGAGCCTGCTCAATTATCCGCGCCAGATCGCTTTGCTGTTGCCTGTTTCCGGAAACAGCGAAGGTGCTGGCAACGCCATCAAGAACGGTTTTCTGGGCGCATATTTTGCCGCAGTGGGCGGCATCGACAGCCAACAGGAAATTCGAGTCTACGACGTCAACGCCAGTGGCGGTGCGAGTCGCGCCTATGACCAGGCTGTGTTGGATGGGGCCGAATTCGTGGTGGGGCCGTTGCTCCGGCAAAGTGTCGCAGACCTCGCAGCAGAACTTTT
>QIHS01000056.1 GCA_003229095.1 Woeseia sp.
GCCTTGAACATCATTTCTTCGCCGGTGAAAGGGTTGACGCCTTTTCTCGCCTTCCTGGCGGGTTTTTTCACAACGCGCATTTTCAGAAGACCAGGCAGTGAGAACATTCCAGGGCCACCACGACCGCCGAGATTCTTCTTGATCTGTCCTGAAAGAGATTCGAATACGGCAGCGACGTCTTTCTTGGTTAAACCTGTGTCGTCAGTGATTTTGCTATAAATTTCGGATTTGGTTGGCGGCTTCGAAGTATTCGTGCCAGCCTTCTTTTTTACGGCCATGAATAAAGAACTCCTGATAGGCAAAATAGAAACGGGCGCTGATTCAACGCCCGCATAAAGCGGCGCGACAATATCACAAGATTGCCGGGGCGTTAACTCGAATATGGATCTTTTCGCGGCTGAAGCCACTCCCACATTGATCTTTCGAATTGTGGGAGCGGCTTCAGCCGCGAAGGATGTATGCAGGACCGTTTTGCGGGACAGCCAGAATCAGTTGGTGTAGAACTGCTGTTGGAATCTGACGTTGGAGGATTCCTCGGCGCCGTCTGGTCTGATTGTCAGGTCGAAGATCAGGACTTCCTGGTTGGCGACCGCTGTCTCACCGATGTAGTAGATGGCTTCCTGTTCACGAACAATGCGCATTGTGACGCTCTTGAGCTGGCCGGTCAGATTGACTGTTTTGACAACAACATCGGCCGTGACTGCCTTATTCGTGCCCTGCTCCAGGACCGATACATTCAACATTGCGCGATTCGGGCTGCGTACGATGGAGTAGGTGCGTGCGACTTCCGGTGGCAGCTGGTCAGTCAATTGTGCGCTGAAGTGGATGACGTGCTCGCCAGCTTCGACGTGTGACACGCCTGCCAGTTGCGCCTCCGGTACGGTCGCGTCCTGACCGGGTCCACCGCAGGCGGCCAGCAGCGCCATAGATGACAGAAGGGTTAAGGTATTGCAGATCTTCACTATCAGGTACCCCCGTACAAACAATCAGCCGACGATAAGACTATAGCTGATTGGCTCTCTGAGCTGAAGGCCGATAAACCGTTCGCCGTGGCGAAGCTCTGCCTCCTCCTCAAAATACCGGTCGCAGGTCGGCCAGCATCATGTTCAGCGCGATTAGCAGGATGAAGGCGATGTACGCCGAAAGGTCAATGACGCCCAGCGGTGGAATGAGGCGTTTGATTGGACGCATTACCGGGTCGGTAAGGTCGTTGAGCAGATCGGACAGCGGGCCCAGATAGCGGCCGAAGAAACCTAAAATGACCCTGAGCGCGATTGCAACAATGAACATGATGACGCTCAGGCTGGCCAGATCGACAATCGCCGCAAGCAGTATTCTCGGAAACGACGATTCCAGTGTCTCGACTGCGCCTGCGCCGCGCATAATAAACAAAATAACGATGGTTGCGAGCAACTGGATTAGTATTGCGACCAGCACCGTTGCCGTATCGAGTTTGCCGATGGCGGGGACGAATCGCCGCAGGGGCACCACGGCGGGAGAGGTATATCGAAGGACCCCCTGTGCAACCGGGTTTCGAAAATTGGCGCGAACGATGGGAAGCCAGAAGCGCAGCAGCAAAATCAATAAGTACAGCCGAACAAATGTGTCGATCAGGAATATCAGTGCTTCTTTCATCAATTGCGCTCGTTAGTGGTTATTTTTCACTCGCTTCTTTTGCGAGTTCCGCCGCACGTTTCTTTGCGGCGTCAATCGCGTTGGCAAAGATACCACGAGCGTCTTTGTCGTCGAGGTATGCAAACGCAGCGGTCGTAGTGCCCCCGGGTGAGCGAACTCGCTCAATGAGCGACGACATCGCTTCGGTTTCCGCCGCGGCAAGTGCCGTGGCACCGCGCGCGGTCTCGACCGCCAGCGTTCTCGCTGTTTCATCGTCAATACCGTATTTCTTCGCTGCTTCGATCATGATGTCGATCAGCAGATAGAAGTAGGATGGGCCGGTGCCCGACACTGCGGTAACTGCATCCATTTTAGATTCGGAATCAA
>QIHS01000548.1 GCA_003229095.1 Woeseia sp.
AAAAACTCAATCACTGTGCCGCAGGAAAGCCTTCTCAATTCGGCCACGCTCGAGCGTTTGCTGAAACCCTCCTCGACGCCCGCGTCGATGGGCCGTCTAGTGGGTGCCAGCGCATCGCTGTCTGTGGTGGAACTCGCGAATGCCGCAAGCAAGCCGTTGTTGCTGATTGCCAATGACCCGCGGCACGCTGATCAAATCGAATCTGAAATTCGCTGGTTCGCCGGCCCCGACATTCCGATACAACATTTCGTGGAATGGGAAACGCTGCCCTATGACAGCTTTTCTCCGCATCAGGACATCGTTTCACAGCGATTGCAGGTACTGGCAACCCTTAACAGCCTGAAATTTGGCATCGTTATTATGTCGGCTGCGGCGCTGCTGCAGCGATTGCCGCCGGTTGACTATGTCGCCGCCCGGACGATCCGGTTGGTTCAGGGCCAGACACTGGACCGGCAGGTTTTCATTGCATCGCTGGGCGACAGTGGTTACCTGCGGGTTCCACAGGTTGAGGAACATGGTGAATATGCGATTCGCGGGTCACTTCTCGATGTTTTCCCGATGGGCTCAGAACGCCCCCTGCGCATTGATTTTTTGGGTGATGAACTTGAGAGCCTGCGCTACTTTGCGCCGGAATCGCAACTCTCCGGCGAGACCGTCAGCTCGATCCATGTCCTGCCTGCACGCGAAATCCCGCTGGATGAAGCGCATATACGCGATTTCCGGCACCGCTATCGCGAGCGCTTCGAAGGCCAGCCGTCGAGGTCACGCGTTTACCGGGAAGTTTCAGATGGCATTGCTCATGGCGGCATCGAATACTACCTCTCCCTGTTCTTTTCATCGACAGCAAACCTGATCGATTACCTGCCAGCAAATTCGATCGTATTTGCGCCGACAGACCTGACCTCGATGCTCGACCAGGCATGGTCTGAAGTGGCTGAACGTTTCGATCTGTGCAGCCTCGACCCTGAGCGACCGATCCTCAACCCCGACGAGTGCTTCTTCACACCCGCTGACATCGAGGAAAAATTGAAACCGTTCCACAACATTGCCTACAGTGCACGAACACTTGCGAAGAGCCCTGCCACGGTCAATTTGGCTACGCGGTTGCCACCGTCGATTCGCATTGAGGCGCGTTACGAAGATGCGGCCCGGTTGTTACTTGAATTTCTTGAATCATTCAGTGGCCGAGTCTTGTTCACAGCGGATTCCGCCGGCCGACGAGAGAGCGTATTCGAACTACTCGCCGCACGAGACCTTAACGCCGCTCGAATCGAAGACTGGCATTCGTTTCAGCAAGGTGACCAGCGTCTAAATGTCGCAATAGCACCCATTGATGACGGTGTCATATTGCCGGATAACGGCCTGGCAATCGTCAGCGAACACCAGTTGTTCGGTGAAAAACCGCGACAAAAAAATCGCCGGCGACGTGCTGAACGCGATCCGGAAACCATTATTCGCCAGCTCAACGATCTCGAGGAAGGATCACCCGTAGTACATGCCGAGTATGGCGTGGGCCGATATCTTGGGCTAATCACGCTGGAAACCAGCGGTATCCACGGGGAGTTCCTGCATCTTGAATATGCAGATGGTGACAAACTCTATGTACCCGTCAACGCACTTGATCTGATTTCCCGATACACCGGCGCGTCGGCGGAAAACGCACCGCTGCACCGACTCGGCAGTGACCAGTGGGCGAAAGCAAAAAAACGCGCCATCGCACGCATCCGGGATGTCGCCGCAGAACTGCTCGATGTCTATGCCAGACGCGCGGCACGACAAGGCCACCGATTTACCTGGCCGGAATCCGACTACCGGGCCTTTGAGAACGGATTTCCGTTTGAACCAACCGACGACCAGGTGCGCACAATTGACGAAGTGCTCGCTGACATGCGCTCTGACAATCCGATGGACCGCGTAGTTTGCGGCGATGTTGGTTTTGGTAAAACTGAGGTGGCCTTGCGTGCCTCTTTTGCAGCTGTCCATGGTGGCAAGCA
>QIHS01000307.1 GCA_003229095.1 Woeseia sp.
ACTTGTTCAGCAATATCAAGTCAGCGAAATCGATCATGTCGATTTTTTCGAGCTGACTGGCCGCGCCGTAATCGCTGGTCATAACGTAGACGGAAAAATCGACCAGGTCCACGATCTCGCTATCGCTTTGCCCGATGCCTGCTGTTTCAACGATGACCACGTCAAAGTCGAGCGACTTGAGAAACAGGATTTGATCGCCCAGCACCTCGCTGGTCGCCAGGTGCTGCCGCCGTGTCGCGATCGAACGCATGTATATGCGTTCTGAACGAAGTGAATTCATTCGGATTCTGTCACCAAGCAATGCTCCGCCGGTGCGGCGACGAGTTGGATCAACGGCGACGACCGCAATTTTCATGTCCGGGTAGCATCCCAGGAAGCGGTTCAGAATTTCATCGGTGACGCTGCTCTTACCTGCGCCGCCGGTGCCGGTAATGCCGATAACCGGTATCGAACGCCCTTTCATTTGCCATTCTTTGCGTAGCGCGAGCAGTTTTGTTTCGCTATACAGCCCCTCTTCGATGGCGGAGATCATAGTGGCAACATCGGTGGACTGACCTGCACGAATAGTTTTAGGCGGTGTCGTGGCCTGGCGTCCGGATTCAGTACGCTCCACAAGGTCAGTGATCATTTCCTGCAGACCCATTTCCATGCCGTCGTTGGGGTGATAGATACGCTCGACGCCGTAGTCCATGAGGCCAGCAATTTCGTTTGGTGTAATCGTGCCTCCGCCACCACCAAACACCTTGATGTGGGGCGCACCGAAATCTCGCAGTCGGTCGACCATGTAGCGGAAGAACTCGTTGTGACCGCCCTGGTAAGAACTGACGGCAATAGCGTCTGCATCTTCCTGAATCGCGGCACGCACAATATCGTCAACACTGCGGTTATGACCCAGGTGAACAACCTCGGCACCATGCGCCTGGATAAGCCTGCGCATAATGTTGATTGCGACGTCATGACCGTCGAAAAGGGACGCAGCGGTGACAAATCGCAGCGGTGGCCTGGCGGGTTCGCCTGATACGTGTGGCAAATCGGATTGCGCGGTATTCATGCCCGATATCCTCAAATGGAATGCGCCGAAAAACATCGGCTTTCTCCAGCTAATTCTTTTAAAATCAGTGGCTTCCGATGTTGCAAAAATTCTAATCTAGATTAAAATAATGCTTTAGCGCGAAGACTGCAAGTGCACACGGCCTGCAATCCCGTCAAATTCAACCAGTATCATGAAATTTCAGGGAATTTCAGAAAATGGCGAGAAACCCGGATGAAACTCGATTCGAAATACAGCGGCACCGGATCCTCAAGGCCGCAGCGATCTGTTTCAACAAGAAGGGCTACAGCGGCACGTCACTAAAAGATGTGTCGCGCTTGCTTGGGCTCACTGATGCCGCGCTGTATTACTACGTTAAGAACAAGGAAGAGCTGGTTTACCAGTGTTATCTGCGTGCTGCCGAACTCGGTCGGGAGGCGATGGAACAGGCCGTTCGAGACGGTGAAACCGGGCTCGAACAGGCAACCATGTATATCCGAAACCACGTCGAAATCATGGTTGGAGATGAAGGGCCGGTTGCGATCATGAGCGAAATCCCGTCTTTGAAACGTGCGCATCGCAACGAGATTCTCCACGTATCACGGCAACACAGCATGGCCTTCGAAGAGATACTCGATCGTGGCATCGCCGATGGCAGCGTTGTGGATTGCGACGTCCGTATGACCGGCAATGCGATCATGGGCTCAATCAACTGGATTCCGAAATGGTTCCACGGCAAGGCCAGCATGGCAGCCGAAATTCGCAAGGAGCTTCCTGAAATCCTGGTTCGAGGATTACGAACCTGACACCAAAAATAGTGGATGTTGAGATGGACGCCTCCATCGTACCGGCGTCGCAATGCGCCACAATGGTGTTCGTACTTTCCATTCATCTACGCAAGAGGCGTCCACATGAAGATTAAACTAATCGGCATCGATCTGGCAAAGAATGTCTTTCAACTTCAGGCCAATAAGGTGCTTTACAACCGAACGGTTCGACGTGCTCAGTTCCGTTCCACGGTGGCTAGGTTGCGGCCCACCACCCTGGCCATGGAGTCGTGTTCCAGCGCACATTACTGGGGGCGTACCTTTGAGGCCATGGGACATCATGTGTTGCTGGTGCCGGCACAACATGTCACCCCGTTCGTGCGTGGCGGTAAAAGCGATAGCCATGATGCTTTGGCGATTGCTGAAGCAGCCCTTCGGCCAGGCCTGCACCGGGTACCGATCAAAAGCATAGAACAACAGGATATTCAGTTATTGCATCGTCTGCGACAACGTCAGGTTCAACACTCTACTGCTCTGGCGAACCAGATCCGCAGCCTGGGACGAGAATATGGGGTGGTCTTTCCCAGCGGCATCCAGACCCTGATGCGTTACTTACCTGATGCTCTCGAAGATGCCGGCAACGAACTCTCTCCGGTGGCCCGTGCAGCACTGGCCGAACAGCTGTGCTGCTTACGAGACGTGCGAAAGACGATAAAGACCTT
>QIHS01000306.1 GCA_003229095.1 Woeseia sp.
GCGACGATAGGCGGGCGGTGCTTCATCCAGTGCGAATTCATCACTACCCGGTTTGAATTGTCGACAAGTAGATGGTGTACCGACAATCTTCATGTTCTCATACTCGGCGAAAAATTCCTGATGCACGTGGCCGAAGAGCGCAATACGTACTTTTTCGGAACGGGATGCCAGATCCAGAAATTCGTCGCCATTTTGCAAGCCAACCTGGTCGAGCCATTTGCTGCCCATTGGCAACGGTGGATGATGCAGGCAAACCAGCGCATGTTTGGCGTTTGTCTTGCTCAAAATTTCGCCGAGGCGACGCAATTCGTCCTGCGCGACAAGCCCGCCCGCATTGCCGTCCAGACAACTGTTGATTCCCACGACCAGCCAGTCGCCAATTTCTACTGAATCGCAATAGTAAAACGGCGCTTCTGCAAGCGCCTGGTGCATGAGTGTTCGATCGTCGTGATTGCCAGGCACACAATGAACCGGCAAGTTGAGCGGAGCCAAATGCTGGCGAAAGCGATCGTAAGCAGCCGATGTACCATCCTGGATCACGTCACCGGTCATCACGCAGAGATCTGCGCTCCAGTCGGACTCGCGATAGTGGTCAAGGACGTCAGCGAACGTCGAATCCGTCACTGTGCCGCGCAGATCACCGTCCGCTGCGGCGAACAGGTGCGGGTCTGTGATATGCAGAACCCCAATCGATCTGGACGATTTTTCGCTCATCGCCGCAACATCGTCGCTCAGTAGCGGTAGTGTTCTGGTTTGAACGGGCCATCTGTAGTGACACCGATGTAATCGGCCTGCTGCTCAGAAAGCGCTGTCAGCATCGCACCAATTCGATCGAGATGCAGGCGCGCCACTTTTTCGTCGAGATGTTTCGGCAAGACATACACTTCGTTCTTGTACTGTTCGCCACGTTGCCACAATTCGATTTGCGCCAGTACCTGGTTGGTAAACGAATTCGACATGACAAAACTCGGATGGCCGGTACCGCAACCCAGGTTGACGAGGCGACCTTCGGCTAACAGGATAATCCGCTTGCCGTCGGGGAAGATGATGTGATCAACCTGCGGCTTGATATTTTCCCACTCGTATTTTTTCAGGTAAGCAACGTCAATTTCGTTGTCAAAGTGGCCGATGTTACAAACGATAGCCTGATCTTTCATACGGTCCATTTGCGGGCCGGATACGACATTGTAGTTGCCAGTCGCGGTAACAACGATATCCACCTGGTCGCACACATCATCAAATCTGACGACACGATAGCCTTCCATTGCAGCCTGTAATGCACAGATCGGATCGATCTCGGTGACCAGTACAGTCGCGCCCAGGCCACGTAGCGATTGCGCACAGCCTTTGCCTACGTCACCGAAGCCGCAAACCACCGCTACCTTGCCGGCGATCATGACATCGGTTGCGCGCTTGATGCTATCGACCAGTGACTCGCGGCAACCGTAGAGGTTGTCGAATTTCGATTTGGTAACAGAGTCGTTGACGTTAAAAGCCGGACACAGTAATTCGTCCTTTTTCATCATGTCGTAGAGTCGCTTGACGCCGGTAGTCGTTTCTTCAGAGAGGCCTTTGACGTTCTTCATGATGTCCGGGTACTTTTCGTGCAGCCGCACGGTCAGGTCGCCGCCGTCATCGAGAACCATATTTGGCTGCCAGCCGTCGGGGCCGTTTATCGTTTGCTCAACACACCACCAATACTCTTCTTCGGTTTCTCCTTTCCAGGCAAAAACCGGCACACCGGAGGCAGCAATGGCCGCAGCAGCGTGATCCTGTGTTGAAAAAATATTGCACGATGACCAGCGGATGTCGGCGCCGAGTTCGGCCAGCGTCTCAATCAGCACGGCTGTCTGAATTGTCATGTGCAAACAGCCGGTCAGACGGACACCATCCAGCGGTTTTTGGCCGCGGTATTCTTCGCGCAGGGCCATCAGCCCCGGCATTTCCGTCTCGGCGATCGCGATTTCCTTACGGCCGAAGTCGGCC
>QIHS01000510.1 GCA_003229095.1 Woeseia sp.
GGAAAAATGGCTGTAACGATCATGATATTCCCCCGCCATCGTCTCGCCTATCCAGGCAAAATGATTGACCGCTGCACAGGTTCCGGCCATGCCTTCGTGATTCTGCGTACCCGTTTCGAAACAATCCGGAATTTCCTCCGGTGCAGGCCGCACTTTGTAGGGGACCAATTTCTCCATCAGTTCGCGACGCCCCCACAGCATGCCCTGATGTGGTCCGAAGAATTTGTATGCGGAGCAAACCAGAAAATCGCAGCCTAAATCCTGCACATCAGTTGAGATATGCGGCACCGACTGCACCGCGTCAATGTAAGTCATCACCCCGGCTTGCCGTGCTTTGGCGCAAATCGTTTTGACATCGTTGATCGTGCCGATCAGATTGCTCGCGCCGCCGATGCAGAGCAGTTTCGTTTTGTCACTAAAAATATCGTCCAGCCGATCGAGATCAAACTCGAAGCTTTCCGTGTCGAACGGCATCCACTTGACGACGAAACCCAGGTCCTCTGCCAACAATAACCAGGGTGCAACATTCGCATCGTGATCCATGCGCGAGAGAATAATCTCATCACCTTGCTGCAGCAATCTGCCAATCGAACGCGACATATGTAACGTAAGCGTCGTCATATTCTGGCCGAAAACAATTTCGTCAGCGGAGTTGGCATTCAGCAGATCTGCCATCGCTTCGCGCGCCGCTTCGATGACTTTATCGGCTCTTTGCGAAGTCTCGAAAAAACCGTGAATATTCGCATTCGACTCAATCAGGCACGCGGTCATACTTTCGATGACGCCATGCGGCACCTGGGTGCCGGCGGGATTATCGAAATAGATGCGCTGCCGGCCGTTGTCGGTCAGCGAGAGCGCGGGAAACCGGGCACGAATTGCATTGAGGTCAAATGACATAGATAGCCTGCAGCTAATATTCTTGAGTCGGGTGGATTAGCGGCGCGTCAGTCTTGTCGGACGACGCCTGACAGGAAGCGCTTCGTTGTCCTGCCCGCCCCAATTGTCGCGGTGGGCCTCTGCTGCCCGTTGACGAATTTTGGCGTGGCGAGAAGAAAGCAGCAATGAATTGGGGTCACATACATAGGCCCTGATCAGGCCAAGGTCGTTGGCCGCGTCGAATAAACTCGGATACCAGCGTTCCCAGTTGGGCAGCAACTCTTCGACTTTGTCGCGCAGACTCATGGGCTGAATGTATACGACGTCGTGGTTCATGACAATGACGTGCCCGCTTGAAATTACGAATCGTTTCTGGTCGGGCGAACGACTCTATTCTTCGAGCATTCGAGCAAATATCATCACAACGACGAGCAAGGCCGCGCCCATTATTATCGTAGACAATTGGGGCAGACTACTGATGGGTAGCTTGTCGAGATTCAAGAGTCCATCCGGAATCGACCCAAGTAAAGCGGGTATGGCGCCTGCCAGTTGCAATACAGGCTTAATGCTCACTGCGCCGCCAACAACAAATGCGACAGGCAACGACAAGCGTCGCACCCACAATCTGCGTCTGATGTGGGAAACAACCCGTATAGAAAAGCCATCGTCACGAACGGGCGCCAGGCTGAAGAGAGTCTCAAGTCTCTTGTCGCCTTCGTCTTTTAGTTTTTCAGCCATATTGATTATCTTCGATTGCAAAACTTTCCCTGACCTTTTCCTTGCCGCGAAAAATTATTGACTTAACCGTTCCGATCGGCAGCTTCGCGGCGTCGCCGATTTCCCTGTGTGACAACCCGCAGGCATAAGCGAGAATCATGACAGCTCGCTCCTTCTCGGACAATACTGCCAGAAACTTGTCAAGATCCGATAGCCCATCAGGGTCCATGCTATGCCGGTTGCCGCGAGCATCTGCATCACTGCCAACGGCCTCTATCACTTCAATGTACCGCTTCGACTTGCGTTTCGATTGCAGGAATGTCGTATACGCAACCTTGAGCAGCCAGCCGATAAATGTGCCTTTTCCGGTGAAGGTGTGCATTT
>QIHS01000417.1 GCA_003229095.1 Woeseia sp.
CGGAGTGGCATCGGGTCGCCATGTTCGGTCGCCTGGCCGAGATTGCTGCGGAATACCTGAGAAAGGGTTCCATGGTGTATATCGAAGGCAAATTACGTACGCGGAAGTGGCAGGACCAGCAAGGCAATGACCGATATTCAACCGAGGTTATCGCCGATGAAATGCAGATGCTGGGTGGCCGCACTGGCGCCGGCGCACCGGCACAAAGCGATTCCGGCCCGCCGCCTGCACCGCCACCGCAGGGTGGCAGTGGCGGGTCCGCAGACTTCGACGACGAAATTCCATTCTGAGTCGGCCGAGTCGGCTTAGCCGGTACCGAAAAGCGCAGAAGACCTGATATGACCGCAAAGCTCTACATCAAAACGATGGGCTGCCAGATGAACGAGTATGACTCGCAAAAAATGGCAGATGTACTGCGCGCGTCACATGGATACGAACTGACGTCGTCCCCCGAAGACGCTGATCTTTTGCTGGTCAACACCTGTTCAATCCGCGAGAAAGCACAGGAAAAAGTTTTCTCGGAGCTGGGTCGCTGGCGCGCCCTTAAAGCACAGCGCCCGGATTTGCTGATTGGTGTCGGCGGATGTGTTGCCAGCCAGGAAGGTGCGGGCATCACAAAACGAGCGCCCTTTGTCGACATGGTATTCGGGCCACAGACTTTGCATCGTCTGCCTGAGATGGTCGACGAAGTTCGCAGGAACGGTCTTGGCGTAATCGATGTGTCCTTCCCGGAAATCGAAAAGTTCGATTGTCTGCCGGAACCGCGCGCTGAAGGCCCGACGGCTTTCGTCTCGGTGATGGAAGGGTGCAGCAAATATTGTTCTTTCTGTGTCGTACCCTATACCCGGGGCGAGGAGATCAGTCGGCCGCTCGATGATGTCATTGCAGAGGTCGCGAACCTCGCTGGGCAGGGTGTACGCGAAATCAATTTACTCGGCCAGAACGTCAATGCCTATCAGGGGGTTATGCACGATGGCCAGATCGCCGATCTCGCCACGTTAATTTATTACGTTGCTGCGATCGAGCAGATCGGCAGGATTCGTTTCACGACCTCACACCCGCTTGAGTTTACCGATAGCCTGATTCAGGCCTATGCAGAGGTGCCAAAGCTTGCGAACTATCTGCACCTGCCGGTACAAAACGGGTCAGACCGAATTCTTGCGCTGATGAAACGCGGTCATACTACACTCGAGTACAAGCAGAAGATTCGAAAATTGCGTGAAGTGCGGCCTGACATCTCGATGTCTTCTGATTTTATTGTCGGCTTCCCCGGCGAGACCGATTCAGACTTCGAGGCGACCATGAACCTGATCGCCGAGATCGGTTTCGATCAGTCATTCAGTTTCATTTACAGTGCTCGACCCGGTACACCAGCGGCAGGATTTGCCGATACTACAGATATGGAAACCAAGAAAGAGCGACTGAAAATTCTGCAGGCACGCATCAATCAGCAAGCCATGGAGATAAGTCGAGCGATGGTTGGCACGACGCAGACTATCCTGGTCGAGAAGCCCTCGAAAAAGAACCCACAGCAGCTTTGTGGGCGCACGGAAAACATGCGCTGGGTCAACTTCGACAGCGATCCTGCCAACATCGGGCGGTTTGTCGATGTTGTGATCACAGAAGCGCTGCCCAATTCGCTTCGGGGGCGGCTTGCAGACAAGCGCGCAGCAGCCTGATTCCAGGCGTGGATTTTTGTGACAAAGCGTCTGTACAGGTACTGCCTGTTCGATGTAGTCTCTAAAAACCGATCATTCCCGGACGCATGGGTGTAACCACCAAAAATTGAACACTTCACAGATATCTCAGGACCTCGTCCTGGAACCCGCCGACAACAGTCGTCTTGCTAACCTCTGCGGTCAGTTTGACGAGCACTTACGTCAGATTGAACGCCGCCTCAATATTGAAATTGCCAGCCGTGGAAATCAATTCAGGGTCACAGGTAATCCTGGTGCCACGCAGATTGGCTCGGCGACCGCGAGCGGCTCGACCCTGAGCGTGTGCATGTGTGCTTGCAGGAATCTGTCATGAATAGCAACGAGGCACATGACACTGTTGCGCCGGCCGCCTCTGATGACGAAGCCATTTTCGAAATTCAGACGAAACGCAAACTCGTTCGGGCGCGCGGCAGCAATCAGAAAGCCTACCTGAACAGTATTCAGCGCAACGATCTGGCGTTTGGCGTTGGTCCGGCCGGCACCGGCAAGACTTACCTGGCAGTCGCAAGCGCAATCGACGCGCTGGAGAATGAGCGGGTAAGGCGAATAGTGCTTGTGCGCCCGGCCGTTGAGGCTGGCGAACGACTGGGTTTCCTGCCGGGTGACATGTTGCAGAAAGTCGATCCCTACCTGCGGCCGATGTACGACGCGCTCTACGACATGCTCGGCCCCGACCAGGTCGGGCGCCTGATCGAAAAGAACGTGATTGAAGTCGCACC
>QIHS01000039.1 GCA_003229095.1 Woeseia sp.
CGTTTCTGCAGGAATTGCTGTTTACCAAGACCAGACCGTTGCACGTATCGATGGTAGTGGCCTGGATATTTCTTACTGCCATTGGCGGCATCTATTTTTATCTGCCGCGACAACTGAATCTCAAGCTCTGGTCTGCTCAAGCGGTGAACATCCACTTCTGGGTTTTTGTCGTCACCGGTCTGGCTATTCTGTATAGCTATCTCACCGGGCGATTTGGTGGCCGCGAATATTTCGAGTTTCCGATGGCGCTGAGTATCCCGATTTTCCTCACCTGGATATTGTTCGGTGTCAATTACTTCAAGACGGTTCGTCAGTACAAAGAATCGTGGCCGGTTTACTACTGGATGTGGGGCACTGGCATTGTTTTTTTCTTTATTACTTTCACCGAATCGTATCTCTGGTTAATTCCCTACTTTCGCGAAAACATGGTTCGGGAAATCATCGTGCAATGGAAATCCTACGGTGCGTTGACCGGTTCCTGGAACATGCTCGTCTACGGTACTGCGATCTACGTCGCAACGCGGATAGCAGGCAATGAGAACGCAGCACGATCGAAGATGGCCTACGGCCTCTTTTTTCTGGGGCTTTTCAATCTGATTTTCGGCTGGGCGCATCACACCTACCTGGTGCCGTCACAAACCTGGATTCGCCTGCTCGCATACGCGGTCAGCATGACTGAGCTGTTTATCCTCGGCAAAATACTCTGGGACTGGCGCAGTTCGCTGACCGAATTGCAGAAGAACAGGCACTGTACCGCCTATCGTTTCATGTTCGCCGCCGACATCTGGATATTTATTAACCTGATTTTGGCGCTGATCATTTCGGTGCCGGCGTTCAATCTGATTACACACGGCACGCACATCACGGTCGCGCATGCGATGGGCAGCACGATCGGCATCAATACGATGATCCTGCTGTCATCGGTGTTCTATATCATTCGCGAAGAGCTGCCACAGAATGTGCATGCCGGTTGTGCGAAGCAGGTGATGGCCGGTTACTGGATCGCGAATATTTCATTGGCGGTATTTTTTGTCGCACTGATTTTTGCAGGTTTTGGACGCGGGCTCTATGACGGCGCATCGTTCCAGGACATGACTTTGCAAATCCGCCCATTCATGATGATCTTCGCGATTTCGGGAATCACCATGATGCTCGGTTTCTGGCTTGTGCTGTGGAACGGCTTCCGCCTGACGGGCAAGATTGTCGCAGCCGAAAACAACTAACCTGGGCTACGATGCATCGGCGAGGGCGGGAATGGCCTTTCGCAAGCGCACATACATAAACGCGTAAATCGACATGCCGGTCAGCGCCATGTAGAGTGCAATCGAAATCGATTTCCAGCTTTCAAACACCGTGCGCTGGTGGTGAAGCGCAGACCGATCAGCGGGCATAATTGCGGCCTTTCTTATTTTTTTAGAAGCGGTTGGTACCCGGAGCCAGTCGGCAAACTGTTAATTCAGTTTGACGTATTGCTCGAGTCGTGCAACTTCTTCCTCGTCAACATACTTGCCGATTTCACGGCGAAACTGCTCGATGCTGGTATACGGGCGGTACTCTTCGAACTCATGCGCCATTTTTCGGCCAACGCCGGGTATCAACTGGATGTCGGCATTTTCAGCATCGTTGAGGTTTATGCGTACAAACAGACGGGCATACAGCGCAGTCCGTTGCTCTTCGTCAAGCGTCGCAGTCAGCATCTTGTTCAGTGCACCAATACTCGAGTACGGGCGCCCGGCGACGACGTCAGCAGCCAACGATTCATTCATGTTCGGAAGTGTCGCCATGTCTTCGGCCGACGCTGCATTGGCATCGACAATATTGCTATCGACATTACCGTGAGCGAATGATGCGGAAGTCAACAGAGTCAACAGGACGGTGAGAAAGGCGTAATTTGATTTGGTCAGTTTCATGCAGGAATCCTTCAGGGCAGCGTTTTGTGTGCGGAAGAAACTATACACCGTTGCGG
>QIHS01000120.1 GCA_003229095.1 Woeseia sp.
GCTGGAGCGAAGGCTAGTGTCATCAGCATAGTTGTAACGTGGGTGTTTGATGGTGGGCCTTTTACGGACAACTGGATCGATATTCGAAACACAATCAAGGTCAATAATACCAGGGACAAGGTGCATCGAGGTTGATCGGACCCTCCCGACTGTTGGGTTGTTTTTGCGCCCTGAGTACGGGCAATTTTTGAGAGCGTGGGGACTCGATCCCCGAATTTTTGAGGTAGCAGACTAATGAAAATTCGACACCATTTTTTTCTAATCTCGGCGGGGTTGTCTTTGTTCGCAGCACCGATAGCAATGGCGCAGGACGACAGTGATTTTGAATTTGAAGAAATTATTGTAACAGCTGAACGACGCACCGAGAGTGTCCAGAGCGTCCCGCTGTCAGTTACGGCAATTTCCGCCGACGCGATTGCGGCTTTGGGCATACGCAGTACGCAGGACCTGCAGAATTTCGTGCCAGGCCTGTCAATTCGCAGCACCTCGATCGGCTCGACTAACTTTGTGATTCGCGGTATTGGCGAGGCTAACGACGATGTTTCGACGGACTCCGGTGTTGGTGTCTATGTCGATGATATTTACATGGCCCGCACCAGTGCTGCTAATCTGGCGCTCTACGATCTGGAGCGTGTGGAGGTTCTCCGCGGCCCTCAGGGCACATTGTACGGACGGAACACGGCCGGCGGCTCGATCAACGTCATCACTCTGCAGCCCAGCGATACGTTTATCGGCAAGATCGGTATCGATGTCGGCAGTGAGGGGCTGCTCAACGCCAACGCGTTTCTAAGTGGCCCCATTGTTGCCGAGAAACTGTTCGCGAAGATTTCCATTTCGTCGATGAATCGCGATGGACTCACGGTGAATTCAGTTGATGGTGTTGAGGGAAACAAAATCGACACGCTTACCGGCCGCATTGGACTTCGGTACCTGCTGACAGATCGAACTGAGGTGCTGTTTACCATTGACGCAGAAAATACCACACCGGGACCGAATTTGAGGAGCCTTGGGCCCAACAATGGGTTCGAGAACTTCGCGACGGTAGCTGGCCCCTTGGAGGCATCGGATCCGGAGCGCACGGCTAACGTAAACAACAGTATAGGCGAAGAATTCGACACAGTAGGCGGAATGCTACGGCTTAACGTTGACTACGACGCGGCAACATTATCCTTGATTGCCGGGCTTCGAACCGCACAGACTTTCTCCAATAGCGATTTCGACCAGTCGCCCGACGACTTTCTCAACGAGCGGCTCGATCAGGACGCCGACTGGGGCAGTTTTGAGATACGCTTGAATTCGAATGCTGAAGGTGCCTGGTCGGCAGGCGGTAAGCTTGATTGGACCGCAGGGCTGTACTATTTCTTCGAAGATTCGTCACAGACTATTAATTTTGAAAGTACGGACTTGGCTTTCGTTCTTTGTAATTTTGCATTTCCACCGTTTGTCTGCGGTGGTACGGCTCCGGGAACATTTGCTGATATAGGCTATTTTCAAGAAATCGATACATCGGCGTCTGCGGTCTTCGGCCAGCTAAATTACGCGTTTACGGATAGCTTCAGCCTGACCGCCGGGCTGCGTTATACAGACGAGACCAAAGATTTTCGTTCGATAAGTAGTGTGGTCGGGCCGTTGTCACCAGGTCCTTTCAATCCGCTCTTGGACGAAGATATCGACTGTACGGGAAACAAGGATTTTTCGAACGTTTCCGGCAAGTTTGCACTCGAGTATGCTTTCACCGGAGATTCGCTGGTGTACGCCTCGCTCTCGCAGGGATATCGTAGCGGCGGGTTCAACGGCCAGGCAGCTACCAATGCCGACGCTTGTGGAGGTTTCAATGAGGAAACCGCCGACAATATCGAGATAGGGGTAAAAGCGGATTGGGCGAAT
The DNA here is from genome assembly GCA_003229095.1 of Woeseia sp. GTDB lineage: Bacteria > Pseudomonadota > Gammaproteobacteria > Steroidobacterales > Woeseiaceae > SZUA-117. The sequence continues at coordinate 1,888 of QIHS01000120.1, forward strand.
AACCGCCTGCGGACGAATCTCTCGATTTTCAGTACCGACTATGAGGATTTGCAAGTCAGTGTCATAGCGGAGGCG
>QIHS01000236.1 GCA_003229095.1 Woeseia sp.
GCGGCAATTCCAGACCAACACAAAATGCTTCCAGCAAGGTAAGCCCAAGCCGGGTGCAAGCATCGCGATACTGACAAAGCGTGTCACGAAATTCATCACCAATATCCGGCCATCGATTCTCTGCAGCGTATATCGGATCGACTCCGTCCGTTGTGAAGTCGAATACTTCCTTCTTATCGCGCTGGTTTTTGGTGAGTTCGTTATTGTAGTAACCCCACGGGTTTTCCCGCGTGCGCATGATTGCGTCCTTAATGTCCGCAGACTGGGCAAAAAATCGCCGCGTTTGTGTCAAGGTCCTGCTGATCAGTGTGTCCGCTACGCCGTGATTGACGATCTGGAAAAAACCCCAGTCCCTGCAAGCTGCTGCGATCTGCTCTGTCGCATTTCTTGCTGCAACAGATGTCACATCCGCAGTGATTTCGCCGATATCGATAACCGGTACCTGCTCGATGAACTCACTGGAATCGGCGACAGGATATCGATCGAGATCGGCCCGTATTGGTTGTTGGTCTTTATTCATTCAATCCGGGACTACGGGTTAATGCCGACAATTACCGGGTCGTGATCCGAAGCTCGAAACGGGATGGTCTCGTCAAAATGTGCTTCGTCACGATCAAATTCGAGATTGTAGTCAATAAGTGTCGGTTCATCCGCGTTTATGTGCCATTCGGCAACGCCCGTCACGCGAGCTGACAGCGCTGCAGAAGCAAGCGCGTGATCGAGAGCTCCCGCCTGCCCCGCGAAAACAAACGAGTAGGCATCCGACCCGACTGCGCTGTCCAGAAGATTGATAAATCCTGCATTTTCCAAAGCAATGAGCGGATCTTCCCGGAGATAGGCGTTCAGGTCGCCAATAATAAGAATGTCTGCATCGTTGCTGTTGGTTGGATCGCTGCCAAGCCAGTCCGCGAGCGCTTCTGCAGCGCTGGTGCGCGTAACATTGCAGTTTCCCTGGCCATCATTGAGGTCGGGGTCGCCAACATCGTCACAATTCGAGCCTTTCGACTTGAGGTGATTCACGGCCACTGTAAATCGCCCACCGTTTGCCTCGGCGTCGAAAGATTGCGCCAGCACGGGGCGATTCTTACGGTCGTTAAATCTCGCATCTGTTGCCGTCGTCAAGATAGAGAATTGTCCGGCGGGTTGCACAGCCGAGGTGCGGTAGATCAGGCCGACAGCGATTGCATCGGTCGCAATTACACCGGCGTCAATGTAATTCCACGCACCGGCCCCCGCGACGGCATTCAAACCGTCAATAATGCTTTGCAACGCGACGCTGCCATTATTCTCCAACTCCATCAGGCCAACGACGTCCGCGTTCAGCGCCAGCAGTGTATTGATCGTTTTCGCATGTTGCCGATTGAATTCGCTGACGCTGTCTGCGCCACGACAGTCCATGTTTCCGGACGGGCCGCAGATTGGCTGTCCGGCGTCAATGGTCGTGAAGTAGTTCAACATATTAAAACTTGCGACTGTCACGCTGCCACCGGTTGCAGGAGGTGTGTCTGTCCGCATATTTTGAGAAACAAACAGCGGCTCGATCGTCGGTTCAAGCCGGTAAGCCTCCGTGCCGGATCCACCACTGCCTCTGCTGAATCGAATATTGCCGACCCCAACAGCAACCGTATCGCCTGCCCGTACGGAGTAGTCACTGGCATTGGTCGCTGTCGGTGCGAGGTAGCGGTATTCAGCGGGGTTCTGCACTGACAATCCATCATCCAGAATAATGCTTCTTGCCGCACTGTCTTGCTGGTGCGCCGAATAGCCGGCGACGCTCGGAGAATTACTATTCGTAAACTGGCGCAAGCGATCGCCTGCGGACAAAGTCAGTTCTCCGTATCGTCCTAAATTACGGGTTTCGCTAACGAATAACGGTGCGGTCAATTGCACCAGCATGCCCTCGAATCGTTCAAGATCAGCGATAGGCTGGCCGTCACTATTCAGGGTTGTGACAC
>QIHS01000090.1 GCA_003229095.1 Woeseia sp.
TGTTGGCCGCTGGCCGCATTCCAGCCGCTGAGCTGCGCGATGAGCCGCTCTTGCATCGGCGCCCAGGCCGGGCGCGCCTCGGCCTGGGCCGGGAGGCCACCGACGACGACGGCCAGCGCGCCGAGCAAGAACACCGCGATCACAGCGACCCCACTGGTCCGGCGTTCCGAGCTGCGTGGTCTCACCCGGATCATCGCGGCGTCAGTCCCGCGATAGGGATAGGGAAGGGCCTCGCGGCCCCGCCCCTCCCACACCACTGTGCGTACGGGTCCGTACACGGCGGTTCTGGCCGGATGAACACTCACCGGCGGTCTAATCTCATCCTACGTGCCCGCCTCACTTCGCATGGCGTAGGCTTCGATAGGTCTGTCATGGGGCTCCCTTTCGTGTGCTCACGAGGGGGAGTACCCCATGTTAAACCCGGAACTGTCAAACTCTGGGTGCCTCCCCGGCAGAGCCGGGGGTCTCCCGTGCTGCACTAGCGGGGCCCAGGCTCCACATGGAAACCGGACTCCACCCGCTTGGTCATCGCGTGTTGGTCCTCCCGGCCCGGAAGAGACATCAATCAATTAAAGTATGAAGTGGTCCCATTTTATTTGGCTTTAAGATAACGGATTGTGCACTTCTCGCTGACGGCTGATCAGTACGCGATTGGCAACGATTGATGTCACTACACGGGGCGCCAGTTGTTTGAGGACAGCATGAAAATACCGCCACTCGGATTCGGGCTGGGCCTGAGAACCGATCATTACCAGCACATCATTGACGAAAGTCCGGCAATTGACTGGTTTGAGGCGCTCTCCGAGAACTACATGGTTGCGGGTGGCAAGCCCAAGCATTATCTCAGATGTATTCGGGAAAACTATCCGATTGTGTTGCACGGGGTATCGTTGTCTATTGGCAGCAGCGACGAACTCAACCAGAACTATCTGAACTCACTTCAGAACCTGATTCATGAAGTCGAACCGGAATGGGTGTCCGATCATCTTTGCTGGACTGGGGTAGCAGGCATAAACACCCATGATCTCATGCCGCTGCCGTATACCGAGGAGGCCATATCGCACGTGGCCGAACGAATTATTCAAGTCCAGGACAAACTCAAACGCCGGATACTTATCGAAAACGTTTCCAGCTACGTTAACTACGAACATTCCTGTATGCAGGAGTGGGAATTCTATGCCGAAGTTGTAGCGCGTGCAGATTGTCTGATGCTACTTGACCTCAACAATATTTGCGTAAGCGCGCGCAATCATCGCTTTGACCCCTATGAATACCTGAAATCGATTGATGCAACGAAAGTGCAGCAATTTCACCTGGCGGGCCATACCGACAATACTGACCATGTCATCGACACTCACGACCACGACGTCCGTGACGAGGTCTGGGAACTCTATCGTGCCGCACTGCGACAGTTCGGCTTTGTCAGCACCATGATCGAACGCGACGAAAATATACCGCCATTCGAAGACCTGCAGGCCGAGCTGGACGTTGCGCGCACGCATGCTGTCGAGGTGCTAGGCCCGGACTTGAGGAGTGATGTGGGCCTCGGCGCGGGATGACGGGACTCAGCACGCTGCAAAGGAAATTCCTCGACTATTTGCAACATGCGGATATGTCGATTGCTACCGATATTGCTGCCAGCACTGATGACGAATGTCAGCGCCGCCTGAGCATCTATTACAACGCCTACCGAATTCGGCTGCGAGGCAGCATTGAAACGGATCATCCGGTCCTGAGTGTGTACCTGGGTAACGACGGCTTCGAGCGGCTGGCCACAGCCTATATCAGCAAACACCCGTCCGCAGAAACCAGCTTGCGACATTTCTGCGACGCATTGCCAGAGTTTCTTCGCCAGCAATCGCCATATTCTGAGATTGAAGTGCTGGCGCAACTGGCAATGTTTGAAAGACTACTGATGGACGCGTTCGACGCGGCCGACGCCGCACCATTAACAAGTGACTTTTTTTCGAGTCTTGCGCCCGAACAATGGCCGCAGCTCACGTTGCGCTTACACCCAAGCATGCGAATTTTTGTCACAGACTGGAACTGTATTGATATTTGGCGCGCAATCAAAGCAGAACGAGTACCGCCGGACGCGCAACAGAACAACCATCGGGCCTGGCTACTGTGGCGCAACCAGGAACGCCTGACAGAATTTCGGTCTATGGCAGTGGATGAACACGCGATGCTACAAAGCATAGTGCGCGGAGAAAATTTTGCCGCTATCTGCACCGTTATGCTCGAATGGACTGGCGAGGACGCGGTCGCCGATCGCGTATTGTCACACTTGCGCCGCTGGATTGACGCCGGTCTGATTGTCGCTATTAACACCCTCCAACCCTAGTATCAAAGATGCCAAGCGTAGCCTGTAGAACACCGAACCAGATCGCAATGGTTGCGCGTGCGCGCTGCAATCGCTAATTGAGCTCGTGCAGTAATATCAGCGCGTCAGCACGAACGGCTTCAATCGACGCGATCATCTTGTTCTTTGCCTCCGTGCTGGCATCGAGATCTCCTGACAATTCGCCCCAGTC
>QIHS01000519.1 GCA_003229095.1 Woeseia sp.
ACAGTCACTTGTGTGACTACAAATTCAGCAGTTTGTTAAGAATTGCACCGAAGCTATTGTTTCAATAGACGGTACTGAACTTCTCCTCGGACCGTCACCGATTCAACCAGCGCAAACTCCGACCACTGCAGCTCGATCGGCCGCGCCAGCCGGGCGTCCGGGAAGGTCCTGGCCTTGCGTGCGACCGTAATATGGGGTCGGTAAACACGATCTTCGGGTTCGATGTCAAAGGTCTTCAAAACCTGCTTCATGTCCGTCACCAGGCGTTCGAGCTCTGTCGGAATAGTCTTGGTATGCACGCAGGCAATCTTTGGCCGTTGCCAATAAGTGAGATTTTCAAAGCGCAGTCGAATATCGGCGGGATCAACCGCTTCCATTGCACACTCGAGCTCAGGAATACGCTCCTCGGGGAAATCACCGATGTAAACCAGGGTGACGTGCCAGTACCTGCGATCGATTGCGCTGCCTTCGACGGATGACAACACCGGATTGATCGCATCGCGCAGCGTCTCTCGTTGCCGGTGTGAGGGCCATAACGCATAGAACAATTTCTTGTTAGCCAACTTCCTTCAAACGCTCCCTGATTCCATCCAGTGCCAGAATGACCGTTCGTGCGCGAATAGCGTCACGGCTGCCCTCCAGTCTCTCCATGCTGGCCTGTTGGATCACAGATTCCTCGTCTCGACTCGACCAGGCGAACCATATCGTTCCTACGGGCTTCTTTTCTGAGCCGCCACCCGGGCCGGCAATGCCGGTAACGGCGACCGCCAGGTCTGCACCACTCAAACTGAGTACACCCTGCACCATCTCCAGCACGACCGCTTTGCTTACCGCACCATGTTCCTGCAGTGTCGCAGATCTGACGCCCAGTAACGACTGTTTGGCATCATCTGAATAACTCACTATGCCATAGCCAAAGCAGGATGAGCTGCCCGCAATGTCGGTCAGCGCCTTGGCGATCCATCCACCGGTGCAAGACTCCGCGCAGGCCAGCGTTTTGCCTGCCTCGACCAATTCGCTGACCAGGCGCCCGGCCACTACGGCAATGTTGTCTTTATCATTCATCAATAGTCCGGGCTAGCAATCGGTCATACAATTCGATGTGACCTTCTACCATTGTCGATATTGAAAAATCATCCTGCATGCGCTGTCGCCCCGCGTGCCCCAGCTCGTGACGCATTCCCGGCTCGTCAATCATCACTTCAATCGCACCTTGCAGCGCAGCCAGGTCCCCTGGTGACACTAACACGCCGGTTTTTGCATGTGCCACGGCTTCTTTCGCACCGGCCACGTCGAAGGCGATGACCGGCAAAGCTGCTGCTGCCGCCTTCAGCATCGCCACACCGAGGCCTTCTTTTTCCGCCGGGTGGACCAAGAGATCGAATGCCGCCAGGTAGTCGTCCAGATCGTGACGAAACCCGGCAAAACTGACGACGGCACCAAGTCTCAGTTTTTGTACCAATGCCTTCAATTTTCTCTCATCCGGCCCGCTACCCAAAAACACGACCTTGATCGGGGGATGCGACTCGCACAAACCAGGCAACACATCGAGCAACAAGCGATGTCCTTTGCGGGAAATCAACTGCGCGACCACAGCAATCGAGAACGTTCCTGCAGCGATTCCAAATTCGCGCTCCAATATTCCCTGCGCCGGCTCCGTATTGATGCTGCCAACATCGACTGCATCCCGTATGACCGACAGGCGATTTGGATCAAGACCGTTAGCGGTCAAAATTACAGCAATGTTCTTCGAGATGGCGACTATCTTTCTGAATGGCTGATATCGCAGCCGGGCCATGAATGCTGATTCCTGATTGTCGACGCGACGTGACAATACAGCAGGAATACCAGCAGATCGTGCCGCCCAGCCGCCCAGAAAATCGGCGCCTCGACGGCTATGGCAATGCACGATATCCGGATTGACCTGGCGCAGGAATTTTCTGATTCGCCGAAATCGCCGGCGCAGGGAATCGTACTCACGCGAATTCCGGCATTGTGCGCGACCGATGCGATTTCCGAATCCGGTGGACAGACAAGGATACAGTCGATGTGTTCGGCGATGAGGCCGTTCACCAGCCAGATTACCTGCTGCGGACCGCCGTAAAAGTGACGTCCGGTTTCTACGTGGACGATCTTCATACTGTCATTTTCAAAGCATCGACATCAATAGTGGCAGAGGCTAGCATGGAGGGCTTCGTCGCCTGTAATAAAAAAACGATGAGCGCCAACCTTAGCTCTGTTCACACGCCAATGATGCAGCAGTATATGCGCATCAAGGCAGACTATCCTGACATGCTGATGTTCTATCGCATGGGAGACTTCTACGAGCTGTTCTTCGACGATGCCCGGCGGGCAGCCTCACTACTCGACATTACCCTGACCGCGCGCGGCAAAACAGGCGGCAACGCGATCCCGATGGCCGGTGTCCCCTATCACGCGCTTGAAAACTACCTCGTAAAGCTGGTCAGAAAAGGTGAATCTGTAGCGATCTGCGAACAAGTCGGTGACCCGGCAACCAGCAAGGGGCCGGTTGAACGCAAGGTCATGCGGGTCGTGACCCCCGGCACGCTCACCGACGAGGCATTGCTGCCAGCGTCTCGCGACAACCTGGTGGCTTCGATCTGTGCCGATGGAAAACGTGTCGGACTCGCCTGGCTGGACCTCGCAGGGGGGCGTTTTCGCATGACAGAAGTCGACGGCAGCGAAGCGCTTGCCGGCGAACTCGAACGACTGAAGCCAGCGGAGATTATTTTTGACGAAGAGGCAAGTGCTCATCAATTTGCAGATTATGTGCGCGCCAGCGGGCGTCCGCCGTGGCATTTTGACCTCGACAGCGCGACTCGCCTGTTGTGCGCTCAATTCAGCAGCAAAGATCTGTCGGGATTCGGCTGTGACGATATGCCTTTGGGTGTCGCGGCCGCCGGTGCGCTGCTGCAATACGTCAATGACACACAAAAGACGGCCCTGCCTCACCTCAATTCCATCACGGTCGAGCACAGCAGTGAAGCCGTTGTTATGGATGGCCCGACACGACGCAACCTCGAGCTTGAGGAGAGCCTGACCGGACACAATGAGCATACGCTAGGCGCCATTATGGACCGCTGCCAGAGTCCGATGGGCAGCCGCCTGCTCAAACGCTGGATTCAACGCCCGCTGCGCGACACCGATTTGTTGCGCGGGCGCTACCAGGCGGTCGAAACATTGTTGCTGAAGCAACTTACAGAATCGCTGCAAACCATCCTGCATGGAATAGGCGATGTCGAACGTATCTTGTCGCGGGTCGCACTGCGATCGGCCAGGCCACGAGACCTGCGCCAGCTGCAAGTCACGCTCGCTCGAATTCCAGACCTGAAAAACAGCCTCAAACCGCTCGACTCGCCGCTCCTGTCTACGCTTCGGGACGCCATTGGCGATCACGGCCGGCAACGAGACATTCTGCAAAGTGCCATCGTCGATAACCCGCCCATGCTGATTCGCGATGGCGGTGTCATCGCAAGCGGTTTCGACGAAGACCTTGACGCCCTCAGAGCGATTGCTGAAAACGCGGACCAATACCTGATCGACCTTGAAACCAGGGAAAAAGAAACGACCGGCATTGCCACGCTAAAACTCGGCTATAACCGGGTGCACGGCTACTACATTGAAATCAGCAAGAGCCAGGCAGACAAAGCGCCGGATCGCTACGTCCGGCGACAGACACTGAAGAACGCCGAGCGATTTATCACACCAGAGCTTAAAGCCTTCGAAGACAAGGTCTTGAGTGCGAGAGAGCGCGCGCTCAGCCGCGAAAAACAACTTTACGAAGACCTGCTCGATATGCTGAATGACGCGCTATCGGCATTGCAAACGACGGCCACGAACCTGGCAGAACTCGACGTACTCATATCCTTTGCCGAGCGTGCGGATAGCCTCGATCTGACGAAACCAGAACTTGTCGATGAACCTTGCATAGAAATTCGCGGTGGACGACACGTCGTTGTCGAACAGCTTATCGACACGCCGTTCGTCGCCAACGATCTGCTGTTGGGCGATAAGCAAAAATTGCTGGTCATTACCGGGCCGAATATGGGCGGTAAATCAACATACATGCGACAGGCAGCGCTGATTACGATTCTGGCCCACATCGGCAGCTTCGTACCGGCCAGCAGTTTGCGTATAGGTCCGGTTGATCGCATCTTTACGCGCATTGGCGCATCGGATGACATCGCCGGTGGACGCTCGACCTTCATGGTCGAAATGACCGAGACGGCAACCATTCTCAATAACGCGACGCAGAATAGCCTGGTGTTAATGGACGAAATCGGGCGTGGCACCAGCACCTTCGATGGGCTGTCGCTTGCCTGGGCCGCAGCGCATCACATGGCGGAAAAAGCGAAAGCCTATACGTTATTCGCAACGCACTACTTCGAGCTGACGGCGCTGGCGGATGAG
>QIHS01000374.1 GCA_003229095.1 Woeseia sp.
GCAAAGCCGTAGTCCACGACAGTTTCCAGGCCGAGTGTGTCCCGATAAAAAGACCAGGCATTGTCGACGTCGGCATAGTAATAGAACGCGTTGGTCGCAATGATGTCGGGCCGAGCTACACCTGAAACGTCTGTGTCTGGCTCGGTCACTTTATCCGGTGCGCATGCAGAGAAAAATACCACCAAACAAATCAACAGGCTGAATTTCATGGCGCCTCATTTTCTACGCCCAATCGTTCGTGCATGACTGGGCTCGTTGTTGTGTATTGAACGTGAATCTTCTTGTCTGGCTCGATACGCTGCTTGATGCCGAAGGCAGCTAACGCGGCTTCGTGAAAACCACACAGAATGAGCTTTTTCTTGCCAGGATAGTGATTGATATCGCCGACGGCGTAAATTCCGGCTTCCGACGTTTCGAATTTTTCCGTATTGACGTTGATCGTTTTACGATTGATGTCCAGACCCCACTCAGCAATAGGTCCCAACTTTGGCGACAGCCCGAAAAAGACCAGCGCGTGGTCCGCGTCGATCTCCTGTGCATCGCCTTCTTTCGGCTGAATGGTTATCGACGAAATTTTGCCGTCGTTGCCGTCAATGGCGGTCGCCTTTGCACTGAGAACCTCGTCCATACGGTCTTCGGCCACCAGTTTTTTCATCTTGCTGACCGAGTCCGGCATGGCGCGATATTCATCTCGGCGGTGCACGAGCGTGATTCGCTCTGCTGTATCAACAAGCTCGAGAACCCAATCAAGCGCTGAGTCACCACCGCCCAGAATCACTAATTTCTTGCCAGCGAACTGGCCGGGATCTCTAACTCTGTAGTGCAACGTCTTGTCTGCATAATCCTCTGCGTTCGACGCGCGAATGACACGCGGCTGAAAAGAGCCAACGCCGGCAGCGATAACAATCGCTTTGGCATTGAACTGTTTGCCGCCACTGGTCTCGACAAAAAACGAATCGTCAGCCTCCCGGCGAACGACCTGTACTTCTTCTCCCAGATGCATGCCGCAACCAAAGGGTTCGATCTGTTTGAGCAGCGCGTCCGTCAGTTCTTCGCCCGTGCAAAGCGGTATTGCGGGAATGTCGTAGATGGGCTTGTCAGGGTAAAGCTCCGTGCACTGCCCGCCCGGCTGCTTTATTGAATCGATAACTTCTGCTTTCAGGCCGAGCAGGCCCAGTTCAAAAACCTGGAACAGACCACACGGTCCTGCGCCTACGATGACGACATCTGTATTGATCACGAAAAAACCCCTTGAAACTGACGTGCCGCATTGTCTCGACAATAAGCGGTGTTCGCAATGAATTAATAGTCCGAATGGCAAACACTTTGTTTATTCGGGTGACAATACCCGACCCTGCAACGCGCCACCTGTCTGCCCGTTCTCGCGGGCTACCCTGCCGTTGACGATGACAACATCAAAACCCACCGCCAGCTGTAAAGGGTCGGGAAAGGTTGCCGTTTCATGGACGTTGGCCGGATCGAAGATGATCAGGTCCGCGACCATACCGACCTGCACGGAACCGCGATCGGTAATGCCGAGCACTCTGGCCGGAAACGAGGTCAATTTCTCGATCGCCTCGCTCAACCTAAGCAACTCATCGCGCATGACGAAGGACTCGATAATTCTTGCAAAAGTACCATGACCGCGCGGGTGAAAACCGGTCGGGCTGCCGTCTGAGCAGACGCCGACATTGGGATCCAGCAGCAAGCGAGACTGTAATTCGTCATTCATGACAAAATAGGCGCCAGACGCACCTTGCGACCCGATAACGTCAATCAACACATCTTCGAACGGCAGTTCCATCTCATGTGCGACATCTGCCAGCGTCTTGCCTGTCCATGGGTCCGTGCCCAGCAGCGTCGATTCCGGCCCGTTGCGCCGATTGATCCGATTCCGCAGATATTCGGCAAGTTCTTCGCGCCGCTCTGTTTTGG
>QIHS01000069.1 GCA_003229095.1 Woeseia sp.
GTAAAATCAATCACTTGCTGTAAAACAACTACCAGATCAGAGAGAGCCAGATGGCTCAACGAGGGGACTATGCCAGCCAGAAAGTTACCGCAAATTGCCGCGTTTTTCGTATTCCTGCTTTTTCTGTCCGCGTGCTCTCCGCCGGCGACAGACAAGCCAACAGCGCTCGATGCCGAAGCTGCCCGTTTGCAGGCACGCGCCGCCAACGTCACGATCATTCGCGACGACTTTGGTGTGCCGCATATCTATGCGAATGCGGATGCCATTTTCGGCATGCTTTACGCACAAAGCGAGGATGACTTTAACCGGGTCGAGCAAAACTACATCTGGGCGACCGGGCGATTGGCAGAAGTTGAGGGCGAGGACGCGCTTTACAGCGACTTGCGGGCAAGGCTCTACATGACGGTGGATGAGGCCAAAGCGGCATACGTTGCAGCGCCGGCCTGGCTACGAGATCTGTGCGATGCATTTGCCGACGGCATCAACTATTACCTCTATACGCACCCGGATGTGCAACCCAGGTTACTGACGCGGTTCGAACCATGGATGCCGATGTTTTTCAGCGAGGGTTCAATCGGTGGCGATATCGAGTCCGTGGATGTCCGTGGCATCAAAGCCTTCTACGGCGGAGAGTCGCCGGCTGACACCCTGCAAAGCCATATGGCTGAAGATCGGCAATGGACGGAGCCCAAGGGCTCCAATGGGTTCGCGATTGCCGGCGAACACACCGCATCGGGAGATGCAATGTTGCTGATCAATCCGCATACCTCATTTTTCTTTCGCGGCGAGATTCATGTTGTCAGTGAAGAGGGCCTGAATGCATATGGTGCAGTTACATGGGGTCAGTTCTTCGTTTACCAGGGTTTCAACGAAGACACCGGCTGGATGCACACATCAACTCGCGTCGATTTCATGGACGAGTTTGTCGAGGACATATTTGAGCAGGATGGCCAGCTCTTTTATCGCTACGGTGATGAAAATCGTCCTGTGGACGTCTCTGCCGTCACGTTGAAATACAAAGACGGCGATGGCATGTCCGAACGCACCTTTCCGATGTATCACACGCATCATGGCCCGATCACACACACGGTCGATGGCAAGTGGACGGCGACCAAGTTGAACTGGGATCCCGTCAACGCGCTGCAGCAATCTTTTATCCGTACCAAGCTCAGCGATCATGATGAGTTTCGCGAGATGATGGACATTCGTACCAACTCATCCAATAACACGGTATATGCAGACTCCAGCGGCAACATTGCCTACTACCATGGAAATTTTGTACCGCGTCGCGATACGACTCTCGACTACTCGAAGCCGGTTGACGGCAGCGACCCGTCAACCGACTGGCAGGGCCTGCATTCGGTTGACGAAATTGTTACGGTTTTGAACCCTGCCAATGGCTGGATTCAGAATTGTAATTCGGACCCGTTTACCTCTGCGGGGCAGTACAGCCCGGTGCGTGCCGACTACCCACGATACATGGCACCGGACGTTGAGAATTTCCGCGGCGTACAGGCCGTGCGCGTTCTGGAGGGAGTATCCGACCTAACGCTCGATGGTCTGCTCGACATTGCATATGACACCTACTTGCCGGGTTTCGAAAATCTGATACCAGGACTGGTCGAAGCGTACGACGAGTCGGACGAGCCCAATGCTGAAATTGCCGATGCGATTGAAATACTGCGAAGCTGGGATTTCCGTGTGTCTGCTGATTCTGTCGCAATGACGCTCGCACATTTCTATGGCAGCCAATACAACGAAGACGGCGAACGACCCGGAGACATCGATAACGCGTCATTCATGGAGCGCATCAACTACTTCGGAACGGGCTCGCCGCATGCAGAGCGACTGCGAATTTTCGCGGATACTGTCACGATGCTGGAGCAGGATTTTGGTAGCTGGAATACTGCCTGGGGTGAAGTTAATCGCTACCAGCGTCTCAATGGCGATATTCACCAGCCATTTAACGATGATGAGCCATCGTTGCCAATAGGTATGGCGTCAGGCAGGTGGGGCGCGCTCGCGTCTTACGGTGCGCGGCGATATTCGGGCACGAAGCGAATCTATGGCACTTCCGGCAACAGTTTCGT
>QIHS01000411.1 GCA_003229095.1 Woeseia sp.
TGCTGGATGAGTGTTGTTGCGATTTGCCGCCGGCCCTCGAAGACCAGCTCAAGTCAGATTGCGACACTGACCTCGATGCCAGTGTCGATCCGTGCTGCGAGCAATCTGTCCAGGTCCGAGTTGACCAGGAAACAAAACATGACAAGCCGATTGTCAAACCGCTTCAGCTGCCCTCCAATGTAGATCCACCACCCGCTATCGTTGACTCGTTTGGCCTGCTGATCGAGCCTCTATCCAAGGTGGCTTCCAGCGTAATTCCGTTCTCTGCAATCACCGGCCAATCCGGTTCTGATACCTACCTCATCACACAGCGCCTGCGCATCTAGACCTTTTCCTTTCTGACCTCCGAGCCGGCATCCCGCCGGAACCGGAGCGTGTTGTATGTCGACTTTGATAGTCAACTGAAAGGAGATGGACATTGCGTACCATACCTGAACAATTTGCAGTCTTTCGTGTGCCCCTGGCATTCGCCGCCGTAATAGCCGCAATAATCCTGGCCGGCGCCGCCTATTTTCTGTCGTCCAAAACGGGTTCCGAGGCGCCAGTCTTACGCGTCGAAAACGATATGCCGCGCTACGCAGCTGGCGGGTTGGAAATTGCAGTAACGACAAAACCGGCCATACCGCGTGTTGGCAACAACCTGTTAATCGTCGAGGTCTGGGACCCGGACGGCAACCCGATTGCGGTAGAAATCGACGCCTACGCAGAAATGCCGGCCATGGGCACAATGCAGGCAATGCGAGCGCCCGCAGATCTGGCTGAGACGGCGGCGGGCCGTTACGAGGGCGCCGTTGACCTGATGATGCGGGGTGAGTGGCCACTCACGATAACGCTGCAAACAGTACAAGGTAAGCCACTGCGTCTGCAGTTTGACCTCGCGACGGACCGGGCAGAGCTGCCCATCTCCTCTGGCGGCACCCGGATCGGCAGCGCGGCACTGGCAGGAGATGATGCCAACGTCATTACCATCGACAACCGACGTCGCCAGATGATCGGTGTTAAAACCGGCGAAGCCACCCACCGGAACCTGGTGAAATCCATTCGGGCCGTGGGAGAAGTGAAGTTCGATGAGCGATCGTTTTCGCACATTACGCTGAAGTTTGACGGCTACATCGGCGACCTGAAAGCGGATTACATTGGCGCTGCCGTAGATAAAAATCAGGTCCTGTTCACCGTGTACAGTCCCGAGTTGCTTTCCGCACAGCGGGAATATCTCGAATCGTTAAAACGTCGTTTGAATCCAGGTTTCGGGACGGACATGTTGCAGTCCGCTCGCCGGCGACTGGGACTGTGGGATATGTCAGTACAGGAAATCGATGAGCTGGAACGGCGCGGTGTACCGCAAGACTACGTCGCCATTTACGCACCGCGCAGCGGAACCCTTATCGAACGCCATATTTCCGATGGCAGTGCAGCTCGAAAGGGACAGACGCTTCTCACGATAGCGGACCTGTCGAGCGTGTGGATCGAAGCGGATGTCTTTGAAGCTGACCTTGAACTTACGCAGGTTGGGATGGAGGCACGGGTAACCTTTCCGTATTTGCCCGATCGTCACTATGCCGCCGTGGTGGAGCATATCTACCCGTATCTGGACAGCAACAGCCGAACCGGTCGAATTCGCCTGTCCCTTGAGAATGAGAGCGGCGAATTGAAGCCCGGAATGTATGCGGAAGTGTCGCTAATGACAGAGCTGGGGCATCTTCTCAGTGTCCCGGAAGAGGCGATCATCTTCGCCGGCGACAGCCGGATCGTGTTCGTTGACCTCGGTGGCGGGCGATTGAAACCGGTTCGGATCACCACCGGGCGCCGGGCGCAGGGTTACGTTGAAGTGCTTGGCGGGTTGTCTCTCGGCGACAGTGTCGTGACCTCAGGCAATTTCCTGATCGCTGCGGAAACGCGTCTCAAAACAGGACTCGACCAATGGTAGACAC
>QIHS01000234.1 GCA_003229095.1 Woeseia sp.
TTCTGCATTAGTGCTGTCGATATGCTGGCGGTGTTGTTTTCTGCAGCGGCGGCGAGAGCGGTTTCACACAGAGTGTTGATGATTCTGGGAATACCTTCCGAACAATGGAATACAATGTCGGCAACGCCGTCATCAAAAATGGCGTCAAAATCGCCGCCAACATTGTGTATGGAATGTTTCAGATAGCCCAGCACTTCGGCCGTCGTTAACGCCTCAATATTTTGCCGTAGTCGGTTTCGTTGTTTCAGACGGGCCAGGTCAGGCGTTCCAAGTAAATCGTATAGTGGCGACTGGCCCATGATGACGATGCTGGCGCTGGCGTCATCACCTGCATCTGCAGCAGTGAGTGTTTCAATCTCTGCGAGTGTATCGCTGCCGATTCGATGCGCATCTTCGACGACAATGGTGATTCCGGAGCCCGCGGTAGTCTTCTCATGTAAATGTCTGCGAAACGCCGCGAATTGCTGAATCGTTCCCTTTGGTGGTTGCGAGCTGCCGCATCCAGCCAATAGCAGGAGAAGCACTTCGTCTCGGCCCAGTGGCATTCTGCCGATTCGAATGACGGTGCGATCTGGTGATACGGATGCCAGAGCCCGATTTACAATTGTGGTCTTGCCCACACCGACAGGGCCGGTGATTGTCACGACGGCATCATCGGCCTGCAGGCCTTTGCCGAGTCTGGAGATCGTCTCGGTCTGCCGTGGACCAACGAATACGTCGGTATCTTCCGCTCTTGCGGCAAATGGTCTTGAATTCAGGCCAAAATGTTTCTCGTACATGTCAATCCTGCAAGTAGTCGAGTTGGCGGCCACGACCAATCGTGACCATAAACAAGCAGTTTGCAGTCCAAGGTGTGCACTTTCACGGAGTTATGTCACAGATTTAGCGCACAGAAAACGCCTGAAATCGGCCATTTTGGCGCCAAACGGTGTTGCACGGGGCGGTTCAGTCTACTGCGACTTTTCTCAGGTGGTACTCAAAGCCAGTGCCACCGTAAAAATTCGCGTTGATCCAGACAATTAACATGCCCTCAACATGGCGTGCATAGCGTATTGGGCCAAGGTCAATTGCATCCAAGCCCATGCCTTCAGCCAGGGCGGCGACCGTTGCCTTGGCATCCACACTATTGCCGACCAGTGGTACCGACACCGGTCCACCCGCGCTGTCCGGGTCTACCATCGTTTGCCAGTTGAGTGTGCTAAACGCTTTGACAACAAACGCGTCCGGTGCTGCAGCCTGGATGATTTCTCCATTGGAGGTAGTTCCAGCCATCATCGGCATACCATCTGAATGTGCGGTGAAATAGTTTGTCGGGTCGATGATAATTTTGCCCGAAAGATCGCCAAGGCTTAGTGTTATGGCTTCGACGAGCGCACCGGGTACGGCCAGAACGACGATATCGGCACCGACGACAGATTCCGATGGGGTCGTCGCATATGCTGAGCCGCCGGTCCGTTCTACCAGTGCCTTGACGGTGTCTCTGTGCGGATCCCGCGAACCATAGACAATATCGTGCCCAAGCTCGGCAAACTCAGGGCCCAGTGCTCCGGCGACATCGCCGGTGCCAATGATTGCGATGGTCTCTGCATTGCTTTGCGGGACAAACATGGCACTGGCAATGAGGACAATGAAGCCAATTTGTACGCTGGTTCTGTGTAACGACGCCATGACTATTTCTCCGCTCAGGATTTCAGGGGATATGACTGTAAACGATATGGAATGTTGCATCCACGGGGTTGTGGCCTACGGCATTGGTGCACTGCTTGCCCATGATAGGGTGAGATCATGAATCTCTGGGTCGCTTTTTTTCGCGGAATAAACGTTGGTGGGCATCACATCCTGCCGATGAAAGCGTTGCAAGCTTTATTGTCCGACTGCGGTTGCGTGGATGTATTGACCTACATCCAAAGCAACGTCGTCTTCAGGCATACAGCATCCAAACCGGCTGCGTTGCAGGAATCGATCGCCGAGGAAATCCAGCGACGTTTTTCTTTCAGACCACAGGTGCTCTTGCTGACAGCCAAACAGCTGCTGGCCGCGCAAAAAAGAAATCCGTTTCCTGACGCTGTTAGTGAACCGAAAACACTGCACCTGAGTTTTCTGGTCAGCGATCCCGACGCTGTCAATTGGAATGCGCTCGACGCCGCGAAAAGCGCCAGCGAGCATTACGAATTGATCGATCGGGTTTTCTACCTGCACGCACCGGAGGGAATTGGGCATTCAAAGCTCGCCGCCAAAGTCGAGAAATATCTCGGCGTTGCCGCAACCGGACGCAACTGGAGAACCGTTACCCGGGTATTGGCACTATTAGACCAAAGTAGAACCTGACCTCGCGAATAGATCAGGCTAGATGAGTTGCGTGAATCCCTGGACGAGTGCATCGAGTGGGTCGCTGATTTTCGGGTCGAGCTCAACCCCTTCCAATTGGTCAGAGAGTGCTCTCAGGAATTGTTTGCTGTTGTGTAATTCTGCCATTCCCTCCGGGCTGGCGAAGGCTGCGGACCATTTGTCATTGGTCTGCGGTGCTGCAAACGTCATCAACCATTTTCCGACATGAGCAGGATCAACCAGTTCCTTGCTGATGATCGTAGCAACGATTCTCGCCAGGCGGTCACCTTCGTTAAAAGTGTAGATCGCGCCTGCGGGTGCAACTTTGCTCTTGACGGAGTTGAGAATCGCTTCAGCCTGTGCTGACGATGTTTCCGGATGTAACGCGAATCGCCACAGTAGATCGCTCAGGTGAGCGACTGGGTGAACCCAGCCGAGTTCCTGATCCAACCCTCGAAAATCATCTTCGCGTTCGATTGCGGCTATTGCGCTGTGTAATAAAATGTCACGATCCGCGTCTGACGCAAACGGTTTTTGCGCGTCTGAGCGCATCAGCTCGGCGAGTATCAGTGCCGAAAATGATCGCCTGAGCGTTTTGTCACCGGACTTGTCGCTGGGTGGATCTTCAATTGCGCTGCTTAGTGTCTTGAGAAGCCGAGCGCGAGTGTCATCGTTGAGTTGCTCACTTCGCAACCAGCCACTGAACAATTCGTAGCCGATCTGATCGCGCAACTCTTTGTTTGGTGAACCCAGGCAGGACACAAGCTCCAGGGCCAGGGCATCGGCAGGGCGGTTCGAGTTACGTGCTTGTTCGTGAATTGGCCGCCAGTAATCGAGTGCCGCGTTAGTGTCCAGGCAGTCGAGCCCTGCAGGTTCCGCAACAGAGAGTCCCTGGGACAGGATTGCAACAATCGCCAGTGCGGCTGCTTCGGTTAATCTCATCCACTTTCTCTTTGTTATCACGTCAGTTCCAGCGATGTATGTGACTGCGAATGTAGCCGATAAA
>QIHS01000300.1 GCA_003229095.1 Woeseia sp.
ATTTCGGCCAGTCAGTCGCTGTTGCGGGCACTCCTCGGACAGCGCGTCAACGTCATGATTCTCGAAAAAGCACTGACTTTGCAGCTTTCGCATTTCGAAGATTCGGAATTCTATGACAAGTTGAATCAGGCAAGGCGCGAAGCGTCGAGTCGTCCGTTAAGCCTGGTGAATCGTACCTTCGCACTTGTGCAAAACGGAATTTCTCTAACGAGTTTCGCCGTGTTGCTGTATACATTTTCTCCCTGGGCCGTCCTGATTTTGATTGGTGCGGGATTGCCGTCTTTTTTCGCGGAAGCGAAATTCTCAGGCGATGCCTTTCGCCTGTTCCGCTGGCGCTCACCCGAAACCCGCATGCAGATGTATCTCGAAACCGTTATCGCCCGCGAAGATGGCGTAAAAGAAGTCAAACTGTTTCAACTCGGTCCGCGCCTGCTGCAACGCTACCGTGATATTTTCAACAAGCTCTTTGTTGAAGATCGTCGCCTGACCCTGCGTCGCGATGGATGGGGATTCGTGCTTGGCCTGGTGTCTACGGCTGCCTTTTACGGCGCCTACGCGTGGATCATCGTGACCACAGTAAACGGAGAAATTACGCTGGGCGCGATGACGATGTACCTGGTCTTGTTCAGGCAAGGTCAGTCGGCGGTCGCGGCGATTTTGTCATCGATCAGCGGCATGTATGAAGACAACCTGTACCTGTCCAACCTGTACGACTATCTCGACCAGCCCGTACAGGCACGCCAGGGCGACGCAACAAAGGGACCCGATCCTCAGCGTGGTCTCGAATTCAGAAACGTGTCTTTCTCCTACCCCGGTGCAAAGCAGAAGGCTCTTAACAAAGTCACACTGCAAATCCGTCCTGGTGAAAGCCTTGCGCTGGTGGGTGAGAATGGTTCTGGAAAAACAACACTGATAAAACTTCTGACCCGACTGTACGAACCCACCGAAGGCAGCATCCTGCTGGATGGACTTGAGCTGCAGGAATGGGATGTCGATGCACTCAGGCAACGCACTGGCGTAATCTTCCAGGACTTTGGCCGATATCAGTTTTCTGTTGGCGAAAACATAGGCGCGGGCGACGTAAGACACATAGACGATGCCGAGCGCTGGGCGAGCGCCGCGGAAACGGGCATGGCAGCACCCTTTATCAACGACATGCCCGATGGCTATGAAACTCAGCTTGGCCGGTGGTTTAAAGGCGGCCGGGAGTTGTCAGGCGGTCAGTGGCAAAAAATTGCATTGTCACGCGCATTCATGCGCAGCGATGCCGACATCCTCGTACTGGATGAGCCGACAGCGGCAATGGATGCGCCTTCGGAGGCGGCAATTTTCGAGCACTTCCGTTCGCAAAGCGACGACAAGATTACGATCCTGATCTCACATCGATTCTCAACAGTGCGCGCCGCCGACGTGATTGTCGTCATACACAATGGCGAAATCGTTGAGCAGGGAAATCACGAAAGTTTACTCGAGCTGGGCGGACAGTATGCAAGCCTGTTCAGGCTACAGGCACGTGGTTATCAATGAACTGATAAACCCTTTTTCGACTAGAGTTGTTTTTCCGGAGCAATCTTGAGAATCCAGGCCTGCAACCGGCGCCAGGCCGATGACAATGGCTCATTTGTTTCTATGACATCCTGACCATCGATAGTCGCGTGCCAGGAGATCCTGTTCCGTTCACCAAGTTGCAATCGGTAGGCAAAATCAGGTAGTCGATGCTTTGCTCCGCTTTGTCTATCAGCGTTAGTCGTGCACCGAACGCATCCATACCATTGCTCAAGGGAAAGAAGCAGTTCAGATTGGTATCGGTTGCCCGCCACGTTGCGCTGACTTGTGCCAAATGAGTCGAGTTCGTATCGGCAATGGCGGTACTTGATTCTTTTGGCCGGTCCAGAGGCACGCTCG
>QIHS01000270.1 GCA_003229095.1 Woeseia sp.
ATTGAAGAGCGGTTTTCAATGGTTGGGCGAACCGTTACGCTTTGGTTCAAACTGACCTCTACGGCAGAAGCCGCTGTTGCGATCAGGTCCACTGCGGGATCAACCATGAATTGCACCAACGCTTGATTGTTGTTGCTGATGGCATCAATTGCCGCCGATATCGAGGCACCGAAATCCGCATTGCCGGTCGAAGTCGTTGTCACATTGAGCGTAACGGTGACACCTGATCCTGCCGCTATACTACCGATAGCACAGCTTGTGCTGCCCGCCCCGCTGGTACAACTTGCCGCTCCAGCCGAAACGCTATCCAGCATTACACTAACGGGGATTGTTATGTTGATGACCACGTCATCCGCCGTTTCGGTGCCGACATTATCAACGGTAAACGTAACGATCGCCGAATTTCCGAGCAATTCCGTCGCGGGCAGCGTACCCGGCACAACGGCAACATCGGTACTCGGCAGAGCTGAAATACAACTTGCCCTCGCAACGACTGATTGCATTTGTGTGATGCTGCACGATGAAAACTGATCGTTGCCACGCCATAAGAAAAGTCTGTGCTTCGTCCTCACAGGCAGAATCAGCTTCACCGTCATGTGGCGCGCCAAAATTGTGCCCGACCTCGTGCGCGGCGATCAGGCTATCAGTTGTCAAATTGAACGTGCCCTGCGTGAGCCCTACACCGAACCGTCGACTGCACACTGAGGAAGTGTACGCAATGCCGACAGTTGAGGAATCGAGATTACGGCCGGTAAAAAGATGTGTTAAGCCATTTGTGTTTTGCTCTGGCGTTACGTTGCGATAGGCAGAGAGTTCATCCAGCAGAGAACCCGAATCTGTCTCATCGGAAAAAGGATCGTCGTTATTCGGGTAGGTGTCGAGTTGATTGACGTTCAATTGCACACCCAGTTGTGCGCTAAAGATACCGTCGATAATATTCATTCTCGCGATGACGTCAGCTTCCGTGCTGGATCCATTGGCACTCGTAAACTCGAAGTCGGCGAGAATCGCCATATCTATCTGCGACGTTGCGCCCAGCCCGCTTGCAAGAGCAGTCGATGCCTCTGCAACAACCGCCTGCAACAAACCCGTTCCGGTGGAAACAGACCGTACATGCGAACAGGATAATGTTCCCGGTGGAATGATCAGATCATCCAGGCGGTAAATTATGGGCAGGCCATTGCCAGCAGCAGTGTCAACCGCGTACATTTCTTGTCCGTCCCAAATCATTCCGCGCGGTACGCCATCTTCGATAACGAAGCGCACCCAGGATCTGGCAACGCCTGATATATGGCCGCGGTAGATGCCGATATTTGCGCCTAAGCTGCTGCGGTATTCCTCGCCAAGCAGCGCGTGGTTTGAATACAAGCGGATATCGAATTGCCTGCCGAAAGCCTCGAATTGAATAGAACGAGCTTGACCAAAACCCGGTTTTCGCTTTTGGCCTGACGATTCGTAATCCAAACGAACATTCTGCAGCGGCTCATTGTACGCGATGCGGATGGCCTCGTTGGCGAACGTCGGCATCGCGAGCAAAGCACCTAAAATAGTGGTCACTAGTCGTAAACAAAGCGCTTTCATCGCCGCACCTGTAGGCCTTCCCTAAGCATCTGCATAGCTAAGCAAAAGAACACAGGGAACTGCAATATCCTAACCGTCTCATATCAGCGACAACTGCGTTTTTGATGTGCTGCAAGTCTCACTTTGGGAATTTTTTCGGAGCAACACACTACGACTTTGCTTTGACACGTCGCAAAGCGCAAACGGGAATACCATCGGAACTCATTCGTTCTCTCTGCTTCGGCGTTAATAAATAGAGCGCGTTGTTATGGGAAACGAGGTACCAGGTGGCCTTGTCGTCGCCGTCTTTATTGCGGAAAGTGACGCGATCGTCGCGCACTTCATAGCGACCCGTTTTGGGGAAATTTGGAAATGGATTCACCACCTGTCCGTTGTTATCGACGACACGTTGGTCCGTGAATCGTTCCCATCGAAGCTGACCATTGCTCAACTCGACTACATCTCCGGCAAACGCGATGCAGTCGGGCTCAAACACGCCCTCATAGCTGGTACAAGCGCTGAGCGCGAAAACAAGAATCAATACGAAGGTACAAAGGGATTTCATGCGACACTCCGACGGCAGAAATTCGACTCTCCGAACAATAGCATCTTCACGTCAACAAAATTCGCGAACCATCGTGTGTTTTCGAAAAAACCTCCGGACGTGGAGTGATTCTTTTATTCAATCGGCATGAATCGGTGCCGTGTCACCGAACCGCTTGAATACCAATTCGCCACAGACAGGTGAGTCCTGCGGCGAGGCCGCTACGTTGGCC
>QIHS01000288.1 GCA_003229095.1 Woeseia sp.
TACAGCAGTTGCGTATCATCGTCGTCAATCGGTTCATTGCCGCCAAAGGTGTCGCCAAGCGCATTTCTCGGTGCATCAAAGCTGTAGCTGAACGGCCTGCCGGACTGACTTTGGATGAAAACGCTGGCCGTTGTCGGCAAGTTGTCGAAGAAGGTCTTGCGCCATGTGACTGTCGCAGTGATGCGATCAGTGGTTTCAAAGGTGCTGCGACCAAGGCGTGGATTGTTTCGATCAAAAGTCTGCTCCCGACCGATCAACGACGTCGGCGTCGAGCTGAGCGCATCGCTGATTGTCCTGGACCGCTGGCGGGCATAGGTGATACTGGTGCTTAAATCTCCGCCTGCGCGCAAATCCCAGTCCTTGTCCAGTGAGAAAGCAAAGGAATGGTTGGTGCCTTCGTTGGTATTGGTCAGCAAAATATCGTAATTAGGAATATCGCGACAATCGGCGATCGGGTCCGTGGTCGCCGGGTCGGCAGCACAACCGAATGCTCCATAGATAGGCCGGCCGTCGGCTGCGGTGCCGATGACTTCTCGCCGAAGATCAACCCAAACCGGGGCGTCCTTAACGAAACCGAAAACCAAGTCGGCTGTAAAATTGAAATTCTCGAATTTGCCAATGTCGAACTGCTGATCCCATGCAATATTGAGTTTCCAGACAGAAGGGATATCGAAATCGGGATCAACAGCGGCGACATCGCCATCGCCTGGCACCAGTTGTGCAAGAATCGACGGGTCAACATTGAACCCATCGACCTGGATACCTGCAAGTGCGGCGCCGCCAAAAAAGCCGCTTTGGTTAAGGATGCCGACATTCGAAAAACTGTTTGCGACAAAGCCTGAGGGCACACCTCCGGAGAACAAACCGGCGCCACCACGAATTGTGGTCCGATCCAGGGGTAGCCAGTTAAACCCGATCCGAGGCATGATTATGCTGCGACCGTCCAGGGTCTCGGTATTGTCGAAACCATGTCGGGCCACGAAATTGTCGTTTTGAAGCGGAGCGTCATCGCTGCTGTAGGAATCGAGTCTGATGCCAGCGGTGAGGGTTAGACTATCGCCAACGTCCCAGCGATCCTGAACGTAAAAGCTGTCAATGACCTGCTCAAATCGGCCGGAAAGGTCATTGACATCGCCCGTTGCGGATACATTGGCAATAAACAAAGAACTCGCCTGGCGGTTTTGAAAATCTGCAACGCTGGCGAACCGGTAATCTCCTCGCGAAAACGGCGAAAAGGCATTAAACACGTCAATCTTGTCGCGTTCATAGCCGACCGTCAATAAATGATCGTTCCAACTGTAATCGCCTTGTACTTTCAGTTGGAAATTCTCAGTGAACAGGAAGTTCGCGTGCCGGAACACATCCGGTCCGAAGCGAATCGACGAGCCACTGTCCAGTTCGACTTCAAACTGAGCGAATTCATTTCCGGCGAGTGGAGCCTGCAAATTGTCGACGTCTTTGAAAGCGATCTTGATTTGTGTCGAAAAGGAGTCGGTCCAGTCCGAAAATAATTGGGCAGAGTACGCGGTCAATTCTTCGCCGCGGTTATAGAAGTTGGACGGCAAACCCAGACGGTCAGAAAAAGTACTGTTGCCCTGGCTGATCAGATCATTGCCATCAACGTATTGATAGGTAAAGATTGCGTTGTGATTGTCGTTGATCCGCCAATCGAGTTTGGCGAGCAGCTTTTCATCTTCAATCTGAGTGGCATCTTGGAACAGGTCCAGCGGATCAAAATTATAGACCGTTTGTGAGATGGATCGAATCAGATCGATGTCGGCCTGTGTTATGCCCTGAATTTCGTTGGCACGACCGGATCCCTCAATTCCAAACTGCAAAGCACTCGGATCAGATCCTTCGAATTTCTCATAGCTGAGGAAGAACCACAGACGATCTT
>QIHS01000472.1 GCA_003229095.1 Woeseia sp.
GTGATTGCGCACTCTCAATTTGATCTGGAAAATTTTGCCGAGGCCGAGCAGGCCTACTATGCATTGCGTCCCAACACACCGCTAGACGATGACATTGCCCTGCAGGAAATCAAAGACAGGGTTGCCTCATCAATTTACAAGCAGGGCGAGCAAGCGAGAGACGGTGATGACCTGGAAACAGCAGTCACGCATTTCATGCGACTCGGCAAGGCCGTCCCGGACGCCGATATTCGTGTAACGGCGGAATATGATGCCGCCGCTGCGTTGATCAATTTGCAGGCCTGGGACCGTGCATCTTCTGTTCTCGAGTCGTTTCGTCGCGACTATCCTGACAGCGAATTTGCCGAAGATGTGACGCAGAAACTGGCTGTGACCTATCTCGAGGCCGGCCGCAGCGCCGATGCTGCCGGAGAATTCGTACGTATCGCGAACGCACTGGGCTCGGACGACGATATGCGCCGCGATGCGTTGTGGAAGGCGTCCGATCTTTTCAATGACAGCGGCGCTGTCGCTCGCGAGAAGCAGGTTCTGGAGGATGTTGCACGCTATCCGAATCCGCTTGCCGAATCGGTCGAAGCTCGATTTCGGCTGTTAAATATTGCCGGGGCGAACAACAATGCTGCCGAGCGCGCGCAAATACTGCAAGACCTGGTCAGAGTAGACGCAACTGCGGGGGCACAGAGAACCGATCGTACGCGATTTCTTGCTGCAACAGCGTCACTGGAACTCGCTGAGCCAGTTCGTCGCAGTTTCATGGTGATGAAGATTACGCAGCCGCTGGCTGAAAGTATGAATCTCAAGAAGTCACTAATGGAAGACGTACTTAAGGTCTACGGCGATGCCGCGGCCTATGGCGTTGCCGAAGTTACTACGGCGGCTACTTTTAGGTTGGGTGAGGCATACCAGCAATTCAGTTCAGATCTGATGAACTCCGAGAGACCGAACGGATTGGACGAACTCGCACTCGAGCAATATGAACTGTTGCTTGAAGAACAGGTATTTCCGTTCGAGGAGAAAGCGATAACACTGTTCCAGACTAATGCAGACCGCGCGAGCGATGGCATCTGGGACGAATGGGTACAAATGAGTTTTGCACAACTGGCAAGTCTGATGCCGGCCCGATACGCGAAAATGGAGCGCGGCGAAAATGTCCTTACATCGATTTATTAGCGGATGCCGATTTGCGAGCCTGCTCGGCGTTTTGGCGCTGGTGGGTTGCGCGACAGATCCGCAGCCACGACCGGACTCTGGGCAGGCCGATAGCCAGGTTCCTGCTGAAGGACAGCCAATTGAAACGCGCGACGTACCCGCACGGGCGCTGACGCTGTTCGAACAGGCAGTGGCGGCGATGGCGAGTGGAGACAGCATCGATGCAGAACTTCGTTTTCAGGAGTTTCTGCTGCAATACCCCGAGTACGCCAGTGCACACGTGAATCTCGCCATAATTTTTACTGCTCGCGGCGATGATCAGGCTGCTGAGAAAAGCCTGGCGGATGCGTTGGCCGTGAGTCCGGACTATCCGCAGGCACTGAATCAGCTTGGCATGCTGTTGCGTCGCCAGGGAAAATTTCAGGAAGCGGAGGCTGCTTATTTGAAGGCCGTCACAGCCAGACCGAACTATGCTTTGGCACACTATAACCTGGGTGTTCTAAATGATTTGTACCTGCAGCGTCTGGACGTCGCACTAAGTCACTACGAAAGATACCAGGAACTGACAGATGCGGATAAACAGGTTTCAAGGTGGATTGCGGACCTTAAAAGGCGCATTACTGCCACGCAAAGAAGCGCAAATGTGACGGAGTAGTGGGCATGCAAACGTACGGGACGAGACTATTGACATTATTGCTCCTGGCAGCCTCGTGCAGCGTGGCTGCCCAGGATTCAGAAGACGAGTCCAAGGCGGCTGAGATCGATGAGATGGAGCCTGCAGTGTCTTCAAGTGAGCTGTCGGGCGTGATAGATGTTGAAAGAGAAACGCTGGCGCCAGACGTTATGAGACGAACGAATTCCAGTGGTGTTATGGATGAGATGAATCTGGGAAGAACCGAGATCACCGGCAATCAGGAATTGCCGAAAGTGCTCTATATTGTTCCCTGGAAAAGCTCTGACCCCGGCGACCTGATGGGGCGACCAGTGAACACATTGCTTGATGAAGTGCTGGCACCGATAGACAGGTCAGAATTTATACGCCAGGTCGATTACTACGCAGACCTGTACGGTGAGAAAGAAGAGCAAGACTAATGTTTGACGATTTGATTGAAAGAGGAGAAATCAAATGGGTGTTATAGGCAGCATGATCGGTTTTTTCCAGGAAGGCGGTGCATTCATGTACCCA
>QIHS01000198.1 GCA_003229095.1 Woeseia sp.
GATCATGCCTTCGACCAGATCATGGCCGCAAAACGGCCTGTGATCATCGCTGGAAACGGTTGCATTCGTCGCCGGGCCAGCAAACAACTAAGGCTGTTCTGTGAAAAAACCGGCATCGGCGTCATCAGCACATTCATGGCGAAAGGCTCAGTTGACATGGACGCGCCCTATTGTCTCTACACTGTCGGCCTCGGCAGCAAAGATCGGGTGTCACAAGTCATCGATGATGCGGATCTCGTTATCACGCTGGGTTTCGATATGGTTGAGTACCATCCTCAGCTCTGGAATCCGCTGGGCGAAAAGAAAATCATTCACGCAGACTTTCTCGCTGCGGAAATAGACGAGTACTACCATCCCGAAACAGAATTGATCGGCGATCTTGCGCACACGATGTGGATGCTCAACAAACGCGTTTCTGATTCTGTGGCAATCGACTATGACCTCGAACATCAACGCAAGTGTCGCGATGCGATGAGCCTGGACTTCGCTGAGTACAAGAATGACCGAACCGAGGGCACTATTCGACCGCAAAAGGCGTTGTGGGATGCCCGCAAGGTCATGGGACCGAATGACATTCTGCTGTCGGATGTCGGTGCCCATAAAATGTGGATTGCCCGGCACTACCAATGCCACGAACCCAACACTTGCCTGATTCCAAATGGTTTTTGCTCGATGGGCTTCGCGCTTCCCGGCGCAATCGCCGCAAGCATCGTGTACCCGGACCGACGCATATTGGCGATTGCCGGTGATGCAGGATTCTTGATGAATGTTCAGGAAATGGAAACCGCCAAACGAATCAACAGCAATATCGTTGTACTGGTTTGGGAGGACAATGAATACGGGCTGATTGCGTGGAAACAGGAGACCCACTTTGGCCGCCACACGGAATTATCTTTCGGCAACCCGGACTGGAAACAACTCGCTTCCGCTTTCGGCTGGCATGGCCACTATGTGTCAAACAGCGAAGACTTCGAAGGTGCGCTGGAAAACGCGTTTAATGAGGACGGACCAAGCCTGGTTGTCATTCCGATTGACTATCGTGAGAACAATTTGCTTACGAAGAAACTGGGCGAGATTACGTGCACGATCTAGGCGTGGCGGGTAGTTCGTGGTTGCAGGACTTGATGATCTGTAGCAACCTCGAACCAGCGGGACTGGTCGAAGTACGGTCGCCATACGATGCCTCTTTGCTCGCCACGGTAAAAACCAGTGACACCAGTCATGTTGAAGATGCATTGAGCACGGCGTACGCGCTTTCCCGAGATCGCACCGGGTGGCTGCCTTTACCGGAACGCGTGGAGATTTTACATCGCCTTACGACGATGATGGAAGAACAGCAGGATGAACTCGCTATGCTGGCGGCCGCCGAAGGTGGCAAGCCATTGCGTGATTCGCAGGTAGAGGTAACTCGGGCGATTGATGGCATTCGTTTGTGTATTGAAGAGGTCCGTAGCAATCGTGGCCACGTCATTCCGGTCGCAGGCACGAAGGCCACTACAGGACGAATCGCGTTCACACAAAAAGAACCGATTGGTGTTGTGGTTGCAGTCAGCGCATTCAATCATCCACTCAACCTGATCGTTCACCAGGTAGCACCCGCGGTAGCAACAGGGTGCCCGGTGATCGTTAAACCCGCTGTCGACACACCTCTTTCGTGTTTGAAGTTCGTCAGTTTGTTATTCGAGGCGGGCCTGCCGAAACAATGGTGTCAGGCTATTGTTACTGCGGACAATGCATCGGCCGAGACGCTGGTGACTGATCCGCGTATCTCGTTTTTCAGCTTTATTGGCAGCGCAAAAGTCGGCTGGATGCTGAAAGGCAAACTCGCGCCGGGCACACGTTGCGCCCTTGAACACGGCGGCGTCGCCCCGGCGATTCTGCTGG
>QIHS01000491.1 GCA_003229095.1 Woeseia sp.
GCGTCTGCTTCGCCTAACCTTTCGCTGATAATGCCAAGCATGATGTCATCGGACACCAGCTTTCCTGAATCCACGATATCTTTCGCCTGCTTGCCAAAGTCAGTATTGGCAGCAATCGCCGCCCGTAACATATCGCCCGTGGAAATCTGCGGAATGTTCTTTTCCGCCATCAGCTTTTTGGCCTGAGTGCCTTTGCCGGAGCCGGGCGCTCCCAGGAGTACGATGCGCATCGAATGGTTCTCTTGTCCGTGCGGTTGTCTTGATTGGCCGATCAAGCTAGAGGAAAACCGGATGGGCGTCAATCGCCATCGAAACCCGCGATGGGCGATGAACCGTGCAGTCGTTTCCGCTATGCTTCGCCACCACTAGATCTCAGCTTGAAGGCCTGCCAAATATGTCCGCAATGAACGCGTTTTATGCTCAATCCGGTGGTGTCACCGCAGTCATCAACGCAACCGCGTGTGGCGTGATCGAAACCGCGCGCAAACACAAAAAACGTATTGCGAATGTCTATGCAGGCCACAACGGCATCATCGGCGCGCTGACCGAGGACATGATCGATACCAACCGCGAGTCGGCGCGCACGATTGCGGCGCTGAAGCACACTCCGGGCGGCGCATTCGGCTCTGCCCGATACAAGATGAAGGGCTTCGACGAAAACCGGGCGGAGTATGAGCGGCTCATCGAAGTGTTCAAAGCACACAACATCGGCTACTTTTTTTACAACGGCGGCAACGACTCTATGGATACCGCCCTCAAGGTCTCGCAGATTTCGAAGCGCCTGGGTTTTCCGGTGACCTGCCTGGGGATTCCAAAGACTGTCGACAACGATTTACCGGTCACCGACAACTGCCCGGGCTTCGGTTCAGTCGCAAAATACGTCGCCGTATCGACCAAAGAAGCCGCACTCGATGTACTTTCGATGGCGAAAACCTCTACCAAGGTCTTCATACTCGAAGTGATGGGGCGACATGCCGGCTGGATAGCCGCTGCCGGTGGCCTGGCAGGCTCAGGTGCTCAAGGTGAGCCACCGCATATTATTTTGTTTCCTGAGATTCCATTCAACAAACGTGCGTTCCTGAAACGTGTTCGGGAATGTGTTCAGCAACACGACTATTGCGTGATCGTCGTCAGCGAAGGCGCGCGCTATGCCAACGGCCGCTTTTTGGCGGAGGCGGGTACGATTGACGCATTCGGACATGCACAACTCGGTGGCGTCGCGCCGGTTGTCGCCAGCATGATTCGCGATAAGCTCGGCTACAAATTCCACTATGCGCTGGCCGACTACCTACAGCGATCCGCCAGGCATATCGCATCTGCGACAGACGTCAAACAAGCCTATGCGGTCGGCCAGGCTGCCGTGAAGATGGCGCTTGCTGGCGAGACCGCCGTGATGCCGGTCATCAAGCGCGTATCGGACGATCCTTACCGCTGGAAAATCGAGAAAGCTGCGCTGGCACGAATCGCGAACAAGGAAAAAATGTTGCCTCGTCGCTATATCTCAAAAGACGGCTTTTCGATCACCAGAGCCTGCCGACGCTACCTCGAACCGTTGATTCGCGGAGAGGACTATCCTCCATATATCAACGGCTTGCCGAACTACGTCACACTAAAAAGCGTGCCTGTTTCAAAGAAGCTAAACACCCGTTTTGTGGTATGATGCGCGGCCTCTGGCGGGGGTGCCGCTTGGCACAGCACCGGGAGTCTCGACAGACTTTTAACTTACGCGAGTTAGAATTGCGAACAAGAAATACCTGACGTAAGACCTCACAAATTTTAGCAGCTATGGCCCCGGTGGCGTTCGATCTTCGGGGCCGATTTTATGATTGGGAGACAATCTGATGAGTAATGAAATGGCGCTGTGGTCGGCCATTG
>QIHS01000191.1 GCA_003229095.1 Woeseia sp.
GTCTGTTCAAGAGCTGGACCTTGCTGCTCTCAATTACTGCTTTCTCGCTCAGCCTTCTTGGAACATTCCTGGTGCGTTCCGGAATTCTTGTCTCCGTGCATGCATTTGCTGTTGATCCGGAAAGAGGTCTGTTCATACTGATATTTCTTAGCCTGGTTATCGGTAGCGCATTGATTCTGTACGCGTGGCGGGCGCCATCACTTGATACTGAAGTCGGTTTCAAGGCATTTTCGCGCGAAACTTTTTTATTGCTAAACAATGTCTTGCTCGTAATCGCCACAGCCTTGATTCTTTTCGGCACGCTTTCGCCTCTGTTAATCGAGCTGATAGCCGGACAGAAACCTTCGATCGGCCCGCCGTATTTCGGATCGGCCCGCCGTATTTCGAGATTGCGTTTGCCATACCCATGATACCCCTGGTGTTGTTAATGGGTGTCGGCATGCACACTGCCTGGCGAAGCCAGAAACCAGGCGCGCTCATCAAGACGCTCAAGATTCCGGCATTGATTGCCGTTGTCGCGGGCCTGCTTGTGCCATTTATTTTTTACGGCCGCCTGGGCCTGCTAATGGCCATTGGTAGCATTGCCGGTTTTTGGATCATGGGTGTCTCGCTCGTCACGCCGTTACGAGCATGGCGGCGCGACCCGGGCACCAGTGGGATAACACGCAGCACGTTTGGCATGTGTGTTGCGCATTTTGGCGTCGGCATGTTCGTCATTGGCGTCACCATTGTGTCTGCATTCAGTGTTGAGGCAGATCGGAGTCTTCGAATCGGAGAGTCCGCAACGGTTGCCGGATACGACTTCGAGTTGCGGGGTATGCGCAATGTCGAGGGTCCGAATTACAGGGCGATTGAAGGCGAAATCGATATCTATCGAGAGGGGAAGTTCGTCGCACAGGTGAGGCCGCAAAAGCGAACCTATATCGTGCAACAAAGCCCGATGACGGAAGCCGGCATTCACGTCGGATTGACTGGAGATCTGTTTGCCGCACTCGGAGAGCCGCTGGGCGATAATGCATGGAGTGTTCGTCTGCAATACAAACCGATGATTCGATTTATCTGGATAGGTGCATTTGTGATGGCGCTGGGTGGCCTGATTGCGGCGAGTGACCGACGATATCGCTTGGTCGCGGTTGCGGCAGAGAAAGCGCCGGCATTGAAAGTGAAACCTGCCTGATGACACGATTCATCGCACCATTGCTGGTGTTCGGCGTGCTCGTTTTTTTCTTCGTCAAAGGGCTCGATCCGGAGAGGAAGTTGAACGAATTGCCTTCACCGTTTGTCGGTAAAATGGCGCCGGCTTTCGATTTGCCAAAACTTGGCAGTCCGCGCGAGCGCATATCCAACACAGACTATGCGGGCAAAATGGCACTCGTTAATTTCTGGGCGACCTGGTGTGTCGGATGCCGCCAGGAACATCAATTCTTGATGGAGTTGTCACGTGAAGATCAGTTGCCGATCTATGGTATTGATTGGCGAGACCAGCAGGAACCAGCCCTGTCATGGCTCAGACAACTTGGAGATCCGTATATTGCGACAGGATTTGACGAAGATGCGAGCGTTGGAATCGACTGGGGTGTTTATGGTGCACCGGAGACCTTTCTGATCGGCAAGGACGGGCGTGTGCTGCTCAAGTACATGGGCCCGCTGAATTGGTCTGTCTGGAATGCTCAGTTTGTGCCACTCATCAAAGCTGAAAAAGGCTTAGAGCAATGATTCGATTAATCGCGATTTTGTCAATGCTGGTACTTTCGTGGGCCGCATTTGCCATTGATACAGGCGAGGCATTTGATGATCCGGAGATGCAGGCGCGCTACCAGGCAATCATCGCGGAAGTTCGTTGTGTTCAATGCCAGAACCAAAATATCAAAGACTCCAACGCAATGATTGCAAAAGATCTTCGTCGTGAAATTCGCCGTTTGATGGCTGAAGGAAAGACGAATACCGAAGTGTTTGACTTCCTGGCGGCGAGATATGGTGACTTTGTCCTGTATCGACCGCGCGCGAGTGGCATTACGTTGATACTCTGGATTGCGCCGGGTCTGTTGCTCCTGATTGGCGGGGTCATCGCGTTTCGTGTTGTGCGAAAACGAATGCACTTGCCAATCGATATCGATGACGACACTAATCAGGTAACGGGGTAACACATGTTCTGGATTCTTGTTGCCG
>QIHS01000018.1 GCA_003229095.1 Woeseia sp.
GTCCGATGTAGCCAAACATTTCTGACAATGGCGCGTTAGCTTTCACACGAACTCCGGTTGGCCCTGGTTCCTGAGACTTGATCATGCCGCGACGACGGTTCAAATCGCCGATGACGTCACCAACATGCGCTTCCGGAGTGTATACGTCTACCTTCATGATGGGTTCCAGCAACTGTGGTGATGCTTTCGGAATTGTCTGCCGATAAGCGGCTTTTGCCGCTAGCTCAAACGCCATCGCGGACGAATCCACAGCGTGGTATGCACCGTCCATCAGCGTCACCTTGACATCGAGCAAAGGGAATCCCGCCAGCGCTGACCCTGAAGGCTTTCTCAATCGCAGACCAGTACTCGCGCGGTACGTTGCCGCCTGTCACCTTGGACTCAAACTGAAATCCACTGCTGGTCTCACCGGGCTCAACAACATAATCAATTCTGCCGTATTGACCGGAACCACCAGACTGTTTCTTGTGGGTGTAGGTATCCTCGACCAACTGCGTGATTGTTTCACGATAGGCCACCTGCGGTTTGCCCATTTGAACTTCAACACCGTGGGTGCGTTTCAGGATGTCCACCTTGATATCCAGGTGCAGCTCGCCCATGCCCTTGATGATGGTTTCGCCGGAGTCTTCGTCAGTTTCCATGCGAAATGAGGGGTCTTCCTGAATCATTTTGTTCAGCGCAACGCCCATCTTTTCCATGCCCGCCTTGTCTTTGGGCGAAATGGCGATGGAGATTACCGGATCAGGGAATACCATCGGCTCGAGCGTTGCCGGCTTGTCCGGATCACATAGCGTGTGCCCGGTGCGGGTATTTTTCATGCCCAGCAGCGCAACGATGTCTCCGGCCTGCGCCGAATCCAGTTCTTCGCGCGAGTCGGCGTGCATTTCCACGATTCGCCCGATACGTTCGGTTTTTCCGGTGAACGTGTTCAGGACACTTGAGCCTTTCTTCAGTCGGCCCGAGTAGATGCGGGTGAATGTCAAAGCACCGTAGCGGTCATCCATAATTTTGAATGCAAGTGCGCGCAGGGGATAGTCAGGGTCGACCAGCGCCGAGCCACCGGTTGGGTTGCCTTCCAAATCGATCTCCGGCTGCGGTGTGACTTCTGTCGGGCTTGGCAAATAATCCACGACCGCATTCAATACGTTCTGCACGCCTTTGTTCTTGAACGCAGCGCCACAGAATGTAGGAAAGAAGTCGAGTGCAATCGTTCCCTTGCGGATACAACGCTTCAGTTCTTCTTCAGAGGGCTGTTTTCCGTCAAGGTACTCGCCCATTAAATCATCGTCCTGATCGAGCGCGGTTTCGACCAGCATCTCGCGGAACTCCTCAACTTTGTCTTTCATATCCTCTGGGACATCAGTGACCTGGTAGTTGGTTGGGTCGTCAGAGCCGTCCCACACCCACGCTTTGCGGGTAATGAGATCAACAACGCCCACAAAATCGTCTTCCGTTCCGATCGGCAATGTCATGACCAACGGAACGGCGCCCAACACTTCCTTGACCTGTTTTACGACACGATAAAAATCGGCACCGATGCGATCGAGTTTGTTGACGAAAATGATGCGCGCCACTTTCGATTCGTTAGCGTAACGCCAGTTGGTTTCCGACTGCGGTTCTACACCGCCGGAACCACAGAAGACGCCTACGCCGCCGTCGAGCACTTTCAGTGACCGATAAACTTCAATAGTGAAGTCAACGTGGCCCGGAGTATCGATAATGTTCAACCGGTGGTCGTCCCATATGCAGGTTGTCGCAGCAGACTGAATAGTGATTCCGCGTTCCTGTTCCTGGTCCATGAAATCCGTTGTGGCGGCGCCATCGTGCACTTCGCCAATCTTGTGGATCTTGCCGGTCAGTTTCAAAATGCGCTCCGTGGTCGTTGTCTTACCTGCATCCACGTGCGCGAAAATGCCAATGTTTCTGTACTTGCCTAGGTCTGTCATGATCTTCTCATCTACTCATCTGATTTAAGAACGCCACCGAATTCGGTGGCGTGCTTCGTGAACCAGCCGCACCTTGCCGGGGCGATCAATGGTTCGATTAACATGTGTTTACCGGTTGAAGCCAGGCCGGAA
>QIHS01000098.1 GCA_003229095.1 Woeseia sp.
CGCCGGGCGCAGGCGATGGAATTCAAGCACGCTGATGCGCCGAAGCTGGGCCCAGCCGGACAGCAGCGCGTCGGCCCTGGTCCTGCGCAGAAAGCGCCTGCACAGAAAGCGCCGGCAGCGGAGCCATTTGTCCGCTCAGGTAAGAAAATCGGGCGCAACGAACCCTGCCATTGTGGCTCAGGCAAGAAATTCAAACAGTGTCACGGCAAACTGAATTAGTACAGCGTCGATTGCATGTTGTCGCCGGTGTTCTGCAAACCAGCGAGCGACAAATCCTTATTGCCGATCGGCGCCAGGCGAAGTCGATGCGGGACTTCTGGGAGTTTCCCGGTGGCAAAGTGGAGGAAGGCGAATCCGCCGATCAGGCGCTGTGTCGTGAGCTTGACGAAGAGCTGGGTATAGAGATCACGACTTTCAGGCATTTCATGCATCTCACGCACGACTATCCTGATCAATCGGTCGCGATCGATTTTTTCATGGTCAGTGAATGGCAGGGAACACCGTCAGGACTTGAAGGACAGCAGATTCGCTGGGTCGAAAGTTCAACGCTCGCCAGTGCAGACATGTTGCCGGCAGATGCACCCGTCATTGCGGCGCTTCAGGCAGATACCGTCAGCAAATACTGATTTTAAACTTGACGTCGTGTCCGGTCTGTACGGCTCGATGATCAATGGTTGACCATTCGAGGAATCGAACGGTGAATCGATGCTGGCTGCCACTGATTTCCGGATACAGCTGACTGGACTTCGGCAAACCGACGCGCAGCAAACGGCAACTGGCATCCTTTTGCATGCGATGTTGATACATTCCGTTGATGGCTGTCTTGTCGACTGGCTGTGCGCTTCCCCTGATCAGCCACAATAGCTCGCTAACGGCATCGCAAATCGGTCTGATCTGTGTCAGCCACTTCTCCATATCCTGTGAGCGTCGCGCGAAAGGCTGCCGCAGCCAGTGACTGTATTCCGGCAAGTCAAACTCACAGGTACCACCCGGAATTGAACTGCGGTGCTGGATCGAACTGAGAAATTGGCAATCTTTTAACACCTGCATGAAGCGGGTGCCAACGGCGTCTACATTCTTGCGGCTTTCGACCAGGTTGTTCAGCAAAATACCAAGCCGTTTGTTGTCCACGCCCGGCTGGTTCTTGAATTGCTGCAAATTGTCGATTTGCAGATCGAGCTCCTTGTGTACTTCGCTGCGAACATCACCACGGGTGAGAATGGCCATGATTTCCAGGATCGTGGTGATGGTTCCACGGGTTGCCCAATCGGCGTCCACGCCGCAGTTGTAGAGCAATTGCTGATAGAGAAATTCGAGACGCAGAAAGGTTCGCATGCGCTCATTGAGTGGTTGTTCGTATTCCGGCACTCTATCTGGCGACGCTTGTCGGGATGTGCTTGGAGCGGTGGCGACCATGACTGTATTCTGCGCTACCGTCCGGATTCAGGCAAATCAAATAAGGTGCGATCCGTATGGTTGGGCTCAGTGGCTGCTTTTATCCTCTGCGAATTTCAAATACTGGCTATGCAGCACCTTAACGGCGTCGCGGGTTGCAGCCAGGCCGTCGTCATTGCTGATGACATCGTCAGCAATCGACAACCGGTCTGCACGACTGGCCTGTGCAGCAATAATACGGTTTGCCTGGCTTTCGCCTTCCTTGTCCCTGGCCAGCAGGCGCGTCAATTGGGTCTGCTCACTGCAATCAACCACCAGTATTCTGTCCATGGCGGCTTTCATCGGTGACTCGAAAAGCAGTGGCACCACAATCATGACATAGGGGCCATTCGCCGCTTCGGCCTGTTCGAAGGCAGCTTTGCGAATCAACGGGTGCAATATGTTTTCCAGTTGCTTGCGCCGCGCTGGATCGGCTCGGTCGAGGGAACCCTCGTTAATTACTTCTTCGCCAAAGGACAGTCGAATCTGTTGCAGGGCATCGGAGCCAGCGACGACTATTTCGCGGGCAATTACGTCCGTGTCCACAATGGCAACCGACAATTCAGCGAAATACCCGGCCACCGTCGATTTGCCGCTGGCGATGCCACCAGAAAGCCCAACTCGAAACCGTTTGTCTGTCAGGAAATTGTCAGTCAGAGATTCGATGATGCGAAATCCTGCGCCGTCAGATCATCAGGTCGAGATACCAGGTCACGATACCCGGGCCCCACAGCATCGCTATCCAGCCAGCGGCGGCCAGGTATGGCCCAAAAGGAATGGGTACATTTCGCT
>QIHS01000453.1 GCA_003229095.1 Woeseia sp.
AATACGCCTGCTGCTATCGGTATTCCCAACCCGTTGTAAGCAAACGCGAAAAACAGGTTTTGCCGAATATTCTTCATGGTGGCACGACTCAGCGCTCGAGCATTCGCAATACCGCGTAAATCTCCTTTCACCAGCGTTACGCTCGCGCTCTCCATCGCAACATCGGTGCCGGTTCCCATTGCAATGCCTATCTCGGCCTGCGCGAGCGCGGGCGCGTCATTGACACCATCGCCTGCCATCGCAACTATCTGGCCTTGTGACTGCAGGTCTTTGACAACAGCCAGTTTTTGCTCGGGCATCACGTCAGCGATCACGCGATCGAGACCCAGTTGATCAGCGACAGCCTGCGCCGTCTTCGCGTTGTCCCCGGTCAACATGACGATCGATATATTCTCTTTTCGAAGTTGTCGAATAGCCTCCTGAGTCGATTCTTTGATCGGGTCCGCGACTGCGATGACGCCGGCGATGACTTGATCAATAGCGACAAACATCGCCGTTTCACCCTGTGCGCGACGCTCATCAGCTTTCGGCACCAACCCACCCGGATCAATACTCATATCATCCAGCAGTGCAGAATTGCCGATTGCGATGCTACGACCCTCTACTGTACCGGTGACCCCTTTGCCGGTAATTGACTCGAAGTCGCTGGCAGTCGAAATACCAACACCTTGTTGCTCAGCAAACGATACAATCGCCTCGGACAACGGGTGTTCGCTTGCGCGCTCAAGACTGGCAGCCAGTTTCAGAATCGTCGCCTCATCCCACCCTTCCGCGCATAACACGGCTGACACTTCCGGCTTGCCGACAGTAAGCGTGCCCGTTTTGTCAACGACCAATGTGTCGATTTCGCGCATGAGTTCAACCGCTTCTGCGTTCTTGAACAGAACACCCATGCTCGCGCCCCGCCCGGTGGCGACCATGATCGAGATCGGCGTTGCCAGGCCGAGCGCGCAGGGACAGGCAATGATAAGCACGGCGATCGCGTTAATAAGTGCATAGCCCATGCTCGGCGGCGGACCCAGAATCGCCCACAAAATAAAAGTCAGAATTGATATGACCACAACCGCCGGCACAAAATAACCGGCAACTGTATCGGCCAACTTCTGAATCGGCGC
Organism: Woeseia sp.; assembly: GCA_003229095.1. Classification (GTDB taxonomy): domain Bacteria; phylum Pseudomonadota; class Gammaproteobacteria; order Steroidobacterales; family Woeseiaceae; genus SZUA-117. The sequence continues at coordinate 1,116 of QIHS01000453.1, forward strand.
GCGGCTGCGTTGTGCATCGGCCACCATCTGCACGATTCTTGATAACAAGGTTTCAGCGCCGACCTTTTCGGCCTGGATAACGAGTGCGCCGGTCCCGTTTACGGTGCCTGCAACGACGCCGGCTCCCTCTTGTTTCTCAATCGGCACCGGTTCGCCGGTTACCATAGACTCATCAACGGAGCTGTGACCTTCGGTCACGCGACCATCGACCGGTACTTTTTCGCCGGGCCGGATGCGCAACAGGTCGCCGACATGAATCGCCTCGATGGGAACGTCCTGATCCTCGCCTGAGGCCGATATTCGCCGTGCAGTTTTGGGCGTCAACCCAAGCAAAGCCTTGATGGCCGCGCCTGTTTGGCTGCGTGCGCGAAGTTCCAGAACCTGGCCGAGCAGCACCAGCGTCACGATGACTGCGGCAGCTTCGAAATACACGGCGACGTGTCCGTCCGCATTCTGAAATGCCGGCGGAAAAATGCCAGGCAATATCACGGCAACCACGCTGTAACCGTAGGCCACACCGACTCCCAGCCCTATCAGGGTAAACATGTTCAGGTTTCGCGTGATAACCGAGCGCCAGCCGCGCACAAAAAACGGCCACGCACCCCACAAAACGACCGGCGTCGATAACACCAGCTCGACCCACGGTCGAACGGGCGCGGACAGGATAGCGCTCACCGGCTGGCCGGGTATCAAATCGCCCATCGCGATGAGGAATACTGGCACCGTCAAAATCAGGCTGACCCAGAATCGCTATGTCGATCAATTCGTGATTGTCTTCTTCGTCCTCGGTGACGAGCAGCGGCTCAAGTGCCATGCCGCAGATCGGACAGTCTCCGAATTCGTCCTCGATGATTTCCGGATGCATTGGGCAGGTGTACTGCTGAACCGGTGCAGCCACAATCACCTTTTCGAGCGCCATGCCACATTTCGGACAATCGCCCGCGTGACAGGACTCGACTTCCGGATGCATCGGACACGTAAACTGCCGCACCGGTCGTTTTGCACCGAAGACTTTCTCCAGTG
>QIHS01000487.1 GCA_003229095.1 Woeseia sp.
GACGCAGTCAGTCGCTACCAATTCAACGATGACTTGCCTCGCAGACGAAGTGAGTTAGGCCGTAATGAGAAGCGCAAACAGGAGCGTTACGAAACTGCCTGTTAATTGATCAAGAAATTCGGCAATCGCGTAAAACGTCTCAACCAATTCGTATTCAGACATAGTTGCCAACCTCAGTCCTGACAACAATTCTGGTGTTTCCCTTGTCCGGTGATTGACGGTTACGGGCGATATAGTACAACGCTCACGGAACAGGTGCTGCTCAGAATCTGTCATGCAATCTCGGCCATGTCTTGAGGGTCCGGCTACTCCACGAAACACGTTTCTATTCGCAGATCAGCGCTCGCGGTCCAGATAAATCAGCTATCGTTGATTCCGTATTCGAGCTGGCGTATTGTTACGGCGATTTCGACAGGTGGATATCCGGTTTCATAAACCGGATATCAAACGGGAAGACGGTGCGTCAGCAAAGGCAACCCCGTCACTGCCCCCGCAACGGTAAATGAGTCAGTCAATCAAATGAGCCACTGCGTTTTAACGTGGGAAGGCGATTGACGAAGACACCGGGTGTGTCACTCATGAGTCCGGAGACCGGCCTGTCGATTGGTCCACAATTCGATCGCGGCGGGCGATTCAGTGGAGATCTCGTATCTCTCCCCTCCCCGATCAAATGCTACACGTAGAGCACGGGGAGTTCTGCGGGAGAAAATAACATGTCTACTTACAATTCATTCCTGGTTTTCCCGGCGTGCGTGTTGTTGTGCACACCCATCTACGCGCAGTCGAACGATTTCTCTTCCGATGACACGATCATCGTTTCTGCATCTCGATCACCGCTCGATCGACCAAAAATCGGCAGTGCGATCACTGTTATTACCCGTGAGCAGATAGAGCGGCGTCAGGCTCGGTATGTGAGCGATGTTCTGCGTTCTATCCCCGGTTTTTCTGTGTCACAAACCGGTGGAATCGGTGCGCAAACGCAAGTCCGGGTTCGTGGCTCCGAAGCCAATCATGTGTTGGTATTGGTCGATGGTGTTCGTGCCAATGACCCTGCCTCAGGGGACGAGTTTCGCTGGGAGTTTTTAACGACGGCCAATATTGAACGCATTGAGATTGTTCGTGGTCCGCAAAGTGCGCTGTGGGGCAGCGATGCTGTCGCCGCTGTTGTGAATGTCATCACCCGCTCTGGAAGTGGCACTTCGCGCTTTGACTACTACACCGAGGCTGGCGCAAATGACACACTAAATGCAGGTATCGGTGGGCGTGCTGGTCGAGAGAACTGGTCACTGGGATTTGGCCTGGAACGATTGGCAACCGATGGCACAAACATATCGCGGATAGGCAACGAGAAAGACGGATCAGATGTGCTGACCAGCTCGTTGACGGGCCAGATTCAGGCCAGCGACCAGCTCCTATTTGATTTCGGATTGCGCAGAGTTGATGCATCGTCTGACATTGACGCTGTCGACTTCATCGTCACCGGTCTTCCTGTAGACGGTGACTTGGTGCTTGAGAACGAGCAGACTTATGTCCACGCCGGTGTGATGCTACAAACGACCATTCGTCACCACTTGAATGCACGCTATCTGAAAACCGAGAACGCCAGCCTGGCCAGTGGTCTGCAAAACTCGTCGTCTGCGTCCAATAGAGTGACATTTTCCTACCAGGCCGATATTCCGCTACGCGACGATTTGCTATCGCTTGCGCTCGAACATGAAAAAACAAATTTTAGGCAACGAGGTACCGTTGGGTTTGGCAATCCGAATCAGGATCAGGACATGTCTGTGTCGAGTATCATCACAGACTACCAGCACCATTCGGGCGACAACTTGACCTGGTTAATGAGCCTGCGATTCGACGATAACAGTGATTTTGACAGTATCGTCAGCGGTCGTGCCTCTGTTGCCTGGCAGGTAACCGACCGAACACGTCTTAGTGCCAATATTGGCCGCGGACAAAAGTCGCCTACATTCATAGAGCGCTTCGGCTTTTTCCCCGGGCAGTTCATCGGCAATTCCAACCTGCGTCCGGAAAAGTCGACTGCTTACGAAATGGGGATCGAGTTTCGCTCCACTGACGACAATGCATTGCTTGGCTTAACGCTCTTCAGGCAGGACCTTAAGGACGAGATCAATGGATTCGCATTCGATCCTGTGATGTTAATGTTTACAGCGGAGAATAGAATGGGCGGCAGCCATCGTGACGGTGTGGAAATCAGCGCGCGAATGATGGTCATGGATACGCTTGAAGTCAGTGCAAACTATACATATACGGACTCTAACGAAACGAATGCCGGAGTGACGACCAACGAACTGCGCCGGCCGAGGCACTCAGGTAACGTGACGCTGGCACACCAGTTCCTGGCCAATCGCGCAAATGTCCTGCTTGCTGCTGACTACGGTGGCACGCGGAGCGATATCTTTTTTCCACCTTTTCCAAACCCATCACAAATCGTCCGGCTCGACAATTACTGGCTAGTCGACGTCACTATCGGCTACAAGCTGACCGACAGATTTGACCTTTTCGTGCGAGCAAACAATTTGCTGGATCAAGACT
>QIHS01000514.1 GCA_003229095.1 Woeseia sp.
GCGAGCAGGTCGCCGCGATAAGTTTCTGTCTCAAACCAGGGCGCGTAAGAAACGACGTTGTTGCGTTCGAAATTGACGCTGCTTAACGCAGGCGGTGCGACGTAACCCAACGGTTGATCATTCGCGTGAAGCGGAGTGGCCGCCAGGGTCGTACCTGCAGCCAGTAGAGCGAATGTTGATTTGACGAGTATTCTCTTGCCAGAGGATTCGAAGCTTCCTCTTTTTTGTGAGCCCATGACTTTTTACTCTGCCGTCGCGTAAATCGTCTGAACGACGCGAGCACCACCGCGGGGTGACTCGCCGCGACCGCTGACTCGATACAGGTAACGTGTGTCAGATGCTACGCCGGCGCCGACTGAAAGGGAGCCGCCCGTTGCAGGCGCGGGCCCAAGATATTCAATGATGTATTCCCGGTAGTTCTGATCTTCGCCGACGCGCTCAACTGCAAACTCGCTCCAGTCCACCGACTTAACGTCGATATCGCCGACGACGTACAGACCATCGTCCGCTTCTACGCTGAAATCAACCATTGGAGCGCCACTAAAGTCGAGTTCGATCCGCTGCTCTGCGGCAACGATCGAGTCTTCGGCCCGCATAAACGCCCGTGTTGTATTTTGTGTGTTGTTGCTGATCATGACCTCGAGCGTTGATGTGCGCGCACTATGCAAAACAATGATGGTCAGCAGTAACAGCACGACGAGGCTGATAAACATGGCGATACCTTTCTGTTTGGATGGTCGCCTTATTCTTGTCATATCGTTTCTTCTCTGAAAATCAGCTTGGGTTACGCAGGGCGACTGTCACCGAATATTCCCGGCGGATCTGACCATCATCGACGGCGGGTTGTAGCGCATTGTCAAAGTAGTAAGCCTGGGCGCCAGAGCTGAAAGCATTGCCGTCGGTTCGGACCAACAAATGGATGCGGACGGATACGACGCGTGTCATGTCCAGGCCGGCTGTTCCAGGTGACAGCCAGCGATTGGCAACGGTGTTCCTGTCTGTATCTTCGCCAAGATAAACCTGCATTTCCTGAACACCGTCGGTGACCGATAGGCCATTGCACTCGAGATGTCCATCGACTACCTGGTAAGTATTGGTTGCGACACCAGCGATAGTCGCTGCGAAATTGCAGTCTCGCGCGCCTTCGAAGAGCAGCGTGATGCTGTCTCCACCTGTGGCGGCAGCACCATCAGTCGCGGCAATCATGTTGGCCAGTGCGCCAAGTGTCCACTCACTGTCACGATAGCCGCTCATGCGAATATCTCGCGAGAGTTGCTCCAGGCCGAATCGACCGCTTGCGTTGAGGCTGGAAATCGCCATCTGCAGCCGATTGGCTTGATTTGCGTTTGCCAGAAAAGAGATAGCACCCAGGGCCAGTACACTCGTGATGGCCAGTGTCACCAACAATTCAGTGAGCGTGAAGCCACGACGATGAATCGTGTAATGACGGGCGCTCATCGATCGAGCTCCGATACCAGAGATAGTTGTTCGGCGCCGCTGGCTGCGGTGTATGGGTCAAGCCAGGTAATATCAACCGTTACCTGGGTTGTGTTGCCCAGGTCTGCCAGGGTCACCTGCCCGGTTCCGGACGGCAGGTAAGTGCCAAGAACAGTGCGCCATCGATCGATGTCCGAGTCGGCCATTTGTGCCGTTGAACAATTCGCCGCCATCGAGTAACAATTCACGGTGTCTGGCGTCGTTTGGTTGAACGTGATGCCGTAGTCTCCGTTGGTCACGGCCGGAATATTGGCGCGCATCGAATCGACAATATCGTAGGCAAGTATCGCCGCCTGTGATCTCAGGTAACCGCCTTGCGTGTTTTGCATTGACTTGAGTTGCAGCATGCC
>QIHS01000513.1 GCA_003229095.1 Woeseia sp.
GCGGTGCCCATTCGAGTTCAACGCCAGCATTGTTGATCGCGCAATCCAGTTGACCGAATTCCGCCACGCATGAATCCACCATTTGTTCCACGCTGCGCGCATCGGCAACGTCAGTTCGCACGAATAATCCTCGCGAACCGGCGGCACTTATTTCATCAGCCGTTTCCGCACCGGCTGTTTCGTTTTGATCCGCGACGACAACAGCGGCGCCCTGGCGGGCGAACTCCAGCGAGGCGGCACGCCCTATGCCAGTGGCGCCTCCGGTCACCAGAACAACCTTGCCCTGGAACAACATCGACTGCGCGCTCAAAATGCCGCTGTATTCCTGAGAATCAGCTTGCCAAAGTTGCCGCCCTCGAACAGCTTTAACAATACGGACGGGAAGTTCTCGATACCTTCTTCAATCTGCTCCTGAGATTTGAGCCGGCCATCGGCAATCCAGCCACCCATCGCCGCAAACGCCTCCGGATAGCGCTTCGCATAATCGAAGACCACAAATCCTTCCATGCGCGCACGAGATACCAGCAAGCTCATGTAATTGCTCGGTCCGGTGACCGGACCGGTGTTGTTGTACTGCGAAATTGCGCCACAAATGACGACCCGGCCGTGCATGCGCAACATGGGCAGCACGGTGTTGAGCGTATCGCCGCCGACGTTGTCGAAGAACACATCGATGCCTTTCGGGCAATCCCGCAGCGATTTGCCGAGGTCTTCGCTCTTGTAGTCGATCGCTGCATCAAAACCCAGTTCATCAACGAGGTATTCGCACTTCTCTTTGCCGCCCGCGCTACCGACCACACGGCAATCGTGGATGCGGGCAATTTGCCCGACCACACTGCCAACTGCGCCTGCCGCACCGGAAACGACCACGGTTTCTCCTGCCTTGATAGCGCCTACATCCAGAATGCCAAAATAGGCCGTAAGACCGGTCATGCCCAGTGCGCCAAGAAAAGTTGGCAGCGGAGCGATATTCGGATCGACCTTTTGCACATCCTTGCCGTCACTGGCGAAGAACTGCTGCACGCCGGTCAGACAATAGACGTGATCGCCAACCTCGAATCCCGCCAGCTTCGACTCGCGAATGCGCGCGACGCCACCGGCCCGCATCACCGCGCCGATCTCAACCGGGGCGATGTAGGATCTTCCCGCATTCATCCAGCCGCGCATTGCGGGGTCCAGCGAGACATACAGCACTTCAGCCACGAACTCGCCATCCTGTGCCTGCGGCACGGGTTCTGTGCGAATTTCCCAGTCTTTTTCCGTCGGCAGACCGACCGGTCTTGCCGCAAGGCGAACCTGAATGTTTTCCTCTGCCATTGCCGTATCCTCTGAATCAGCGAGTTAACCGGCGGTAATAATGCCCTGATATTTGTTTATGCGAAACAGCTAATAGAGAATGCCCTGCAGGCTACTGGAGCAACTTACGTGATTGATTTGTACACCGCACCAACCCCGAACGGCTGGAAAGCATCTGTCGTACTCGAAGAGTTGCAACTTCCGTATCAGGTCAACTACGTGAAGATTCTCGAAGGCGAGCAACGCAAACCGGAGTATCTTGCCATTAATCCCAACGGCCGAATTCCAGCGATTATAGATCACGACGAAGATGGTTTTGCGGTGTTTGACTCAGGCGCGATATTGATATACCTGGCACGCAAGAGCGGCAAACTGTTGCCCTCGGACGCAAAGGGATCATCGCTTGTCATGCAATGGCTGATGTTTCAGATGAGCGGTGTCGGTCCAATGATGGGACAGGCGAATGTTTTCTTTCGCTATTCGGAAGAAAAGATCCAGTCCGTCATTGACCGCTACCAGAACGAGTCCAAACGATTGCTAACGGTGCTCGATCATCGCTTGAAAGAAAACGAATTCCTCGCCGGCGAATTCAGCATCGCGGATATCGCAAACTGGTGCTGGGCACGGACGCATTCATGGTCAGGAATCGATATCAGCGACCTGCCTGATCTGCGCCGCTGGCTGGATACGATTGCAGCCCGCCCCGCCTGCCAGCGCGGCATAGTCGTACCAGATGATGTCAATGACCTGCTCACGGGGGATAGTGTTGAGGAGAGAGCGAAATTTGTTGCTGGCGCACAAACCATGGTGAGTAAATAACCAAGGCAGAATTGTCGTGCTCAGGAATTTTTTTAAGTACTCCTCCTATCTTGTCGCGCTGCTGTTGCTGGCATTCCTGATCAGATACACGCCTGCCCATTGGCAGATTCGCCAGTTGACGGCACCATTGCCGGATCGCACCATGATCGTCCCGTTATTCAATCACGCGGACAGGCCGATCTCGATATCCATAGTCAACACAGCAAGTCAGGCACTACCCGAAGGAGCAAAGCTGGCTTTTCCGGCATATGTATTACGCTGGGACGATGGACGCACATTCCTGATTGACACAGGTATGACGCAGGAGCACGCCACCGAATTCGGC
>QIHS01000303.1 GCA_003229095.1 Woeseia sp.
CGGACCGCAGGGAGCCATCCGCCTGCCGAAGTCCCCAGAGTCTGGCCTCGGAAAAATCCGCCACCCTGACCGTAGCGCAGGTCCCATGTCTAGAATCTATGTGCCAAACGTTCGGCATTGACTGTCAGGTCTTCCTTGAAGGGATGGCTCCCTGCGGTCCGCTTTATTCCCTTCAAGAAAAACCTGACAGCCAATGCCTTGGGCTTTCGCGATGTTGAAGATCGACACTTGCCGAGATTCTTGTTCGGGCTGAAAGCGAAACGTATCGTTAACTTGCTTTCTGTAAGTTCTCGACGACGATCGCATGCTCTTTTTTCAGGGCAGCAGGTAATCGGTCTCCGTACGTGTCGAGGTATTCACCAACTGAGGTCATTTCTGCTTGCCACTGTTCGACATTAACGGACAGTAGTGCTGCCATGGTGTCTGCGGATATATCCAGGTCGGTTGTATCGATATCATCTGCATTTGGCAGGAAGCCTATGGGCGTTTCCCTGGCGCTTACCTGGTTCTCGCAACGATCGATGATCCAGCGCATGACACGGAGATTCTCACCGAATCCCGGCCACAGAAACTTGCCGTTCTTGTCCTGGCGGAACCAGTTGACGTGAAATATTCGTGGTAACTTGCTCGATCGCTGTGCGAAGGACAACCAGTGGTCCCAGTAGTCCGCGAAGTTGTAACCACAAAATGGTTTCATTGCCATCGGGTCTCTACGAACGATGCCAACCTCGCCAACATTGGCGGCCGTGGTTTCAGAGGCAACGCCTGCGCCGACGAGCACACCGTGACTCCAGTTTTTGGCTTCGTAAACGAGCGGGGCGAGCTCCTTGCGCCGGCCTCCAAAGACCAGTGCGGAAATCGGCACGCCCTCTGGTGCCTCTGCAAGTTCTGAGTATGAAGCGTTGTTTTTCGCAGACACCGTAAAACGGGAATTCGGATGCGCGGCGGGTTTGCTGTTGTCTTCATAGTTGCGGCCTTGCCAGTCCGTTTTCGGCGTGCCGACGTTTTTATCTTCCCACCATGGTTCGTTGTCTTCAGTTGTCGCAACGTTGGTGTAAATCGTGTTGCTGCGAATCATGTCGAAGGCATTCTTGTTGGTTTTTTCATTGGTACCGGGCACGACACCAAAATAGCCGGCTTCCGGGTTGACTGCCCGCAGCAAACCATCGTCATCAAGATGTAGCCAGGCAATGTCGTCGCCGAGTGTCCAGACTTTCCAGCCAGCGTGTGATTCCGGCGGTATCAACATGGCCAGATTGGTTTTGCCGCAGGCAGACGGGAATGCGCAGGCGATGTAGTGAACATCACCCTGCGGGTTCTCGATACCGACAATCAGCATGTGCTCAGCAAGCCAACCTTCGCTGCGCGCCTGGTAGCTGGCAATTCGCAGCGCGTGGCATTTTTTGCCAAGCAACGCATTGCCGCCATAACCGGAGCCGATGCTCTTAATCGACAGTTCTTCCGGAAAGTGCATGATGAAGCGCCGTTCCGGGTCCAGATCACCGGTCGAATGCAGTCCTTTAACGAAAATGCCGTCTTTTTCAATGCGCTGCAAGGCGGCTGATCCCATGCGAGTCATCATGCGCATGTTCGCCACAACGTACGCACTGTCGGTAATTTCCACACCCATGCGGGCGTAGGGAGAATCGATCGGGCCCATGCAATAGGGGATAACAAACATCGTTCGGCCGCGCATGCAGCCATCGAACAATGCATCGATCTTCTGATGAGCATCCGCGGGCGCCATCCAGTTGTTGTTCGGACCGGCATCGTCTTTGTCATCTGTACAGACAAAGGTGAGATGCTCGACTCTGGCCACATCTGAAGGATCGGAAAGGTGCAGTCTGGGTACTGATTTTCGTCCAGCGGTACAAGTGTCCCATTCTCACACATTCTTGCTACTAGTCGATCGTTCTCGGTGTCGCTGCCATCGCACCAGTAGATATCATCAGGTTTGGTCAAATTCGCAACGGAATCTACCCAATCCCGAAGGTCGGAAAGCTTGGTCGTCATATTGGGTCTCTAGAATGGTTGAAAGGATTCCGCGGCACCGTGTTGGTCCAGCCCGGGCCAAGTCTCTGTCAGTCTCGATTAGAACGAGAAGCAGGAGCGCGATTATACCGACCGATTCAACATCTGCATCAGTTTTTGCAAGATACGCTGTGGGCCCGAACACCTCGCTGCGATCCACTTGGTCCGACAGAATGCGAGCAGCTACTGTCCCCAAATGCCCGTATACTGCCAATATTTCTACTCGCCGGTTTTTCGGGGAGACAGTCGACTACAGGGAATCGTCAGAACGGCCTGCACTCTGGTCATTGCGCCGATAGGGGGACCAGCCCGAAATTACGGGCGGGCACAGAAGAATAAACCACAGCGATGCTAAGCAAGAATAACGAAAAAAATCAATCGTCTATGGTTGGATTGCAAAGTGCACAGGAAGTCTGGCCGACGCCAATTGAATGTGCAGATGATGCGATCATTGTGCTCTATGGCGAAATCATCGCTGGTTGCAATGGCCCCGCAGCAGCGTTGTTCGGCAGACCTGTCGCCGAGATTGTCGGCAAGGCGCCGTGGGAGGTCGAGACCGGCCGGGTGAACGGTGGCGATTATTCCGGGTTCCTCAGCTTGTCACACATTGAGAGGGCCTACCAGCAGGGGTCAGCTCGATTCAATTGTCAATATCTTGCAGCGGACGGGGTTGCTGTAATCCTTGATGTTTTGTTGACACGAATCGATTTGCCCGAGGATACGCGGTTGGTTGTGGTCCTCAGCGATGTTACGGATCGGAAGGACGGGGATCAGAAGCTCCTCGAGCACATCGCATTTCAGACCAGGTTGTCGTCAGTTTCGGATCGGCTGGCTACGGCGGGGCAGGAAGATATTGATGACAAGATTTGGCAAGCGCTGGAAAATATCGGAGATGCATACCAGTTAGACCGAATTCGAATGTGGTGGGATAACC
>QIHS01000464.1 GCA_003229095.1 Woeseia sp.
GCGACAATTGCCCTGGTGGAACGCAAGGAGGCCAGTCAGGAGGCGCTGCGCGCTACTCAAACGACGGAATTTCTGGTGCGCTTGTTTGAGCTGGCGGATCCCGGGCAGCGCGCTGCCACTGAGTTGACAGCCAAACAGGTTCTTGACCGTGGTGCGCAACAATTATCCGGCCAGCTCGATCAGCAGCCACAGGTGAGGTCGGCACTGCTACAAACCATTGGCAGCGTGTACATGAATCTCGGCCTGTATGACGAAGCCGCGCCACTCCTCGACGAATCGTTGCAGCTTCGTCAAACAAACAAGGCCACTACGAATGACGTGGTCGACAGTCTCAACACGCTCGGCAAGCTTCACTACTACCGCGGAGACTACGATATTTCGGCTGACTTCTATCGTCGGGCAGTCAGCATGCTAGAGCAAGGTCGCCAGTTAAACACCGCGCTACATGCGACAACACTTAATCATCAGGGAGAATCCGCGGCAACATTCGGAAATTACGAAGAGGCGATAGAGCTGCATCGCCGTGCGTTGGTGATTCGACGAAAGCTGTTTGGCGAGAACGATGCAGCGACCGGAACCAGCATTCAAAACCTGGCCGGTGCACAACGCCGCAACGGTTCGCTAGACGAAGCGGAATTACTGTATCGGCAGGCACTCTCTATTCACGAATCCGTATACGGGCCAGACCATCCGGAAGTCGCTGTGGCACTGAGCAACCTCGGCTTACTGATGACGGACCTGGAACGCTATCCGGAGGCTGAGCCGTTGCTGGAACGCGCGCTCCTGATTCGTCGAAATGTGCACGGTAACCAGCATCCGCACACGGGCAATAGTCTGCACAACTTGTCGGCATTGCTCTTCAGGCAAGGCAACTACGAACGTGCCGAGCCGGTTTTCGAAGAATCGCTCGCCCTGCATATTGAGCTGTTCGATGAAGATCATGACGCGGTTGCCTACGGCCGAAATAACCTGGCCACTCTTCTGCTGAAAACTGATCGACCCGTTGAAGCCCAGGATATGTACCGTAAATCCCTGCAGTCATTGCGCAAACGACTTGGCGATGAGCATCCCAACACGGCACTGATTCAGGGAAACTTCGCACGTGCTGCTTTGGCAAACGGGGCAATGGATATTGCACTTAAAAACGCTGCGGCTGCGGTTCGCGTGCTCGAGGAGGCGCTGCCCGCCGACCATTGGCGTCTGGCTGTGATACGGGGCGTACATGGAGCCGCGCTAATGTCGAAAGAACATTATCGCGATGCCGAGACAGAACTAACAGCCAGCTGGAACGTGTTAAGAGATTCTCACGGGATGCAAGCTGAAAACACCAGGCAAGTCGCCTCCAGCCTTAGCGAATTGTACCGTTTGACGGGCAACACTGAACAACAGCTGCGATTCGATGCGGAGCGCCGACCGGACGGTGCCGCACCATAACGTTATTGTAACGTTGACCGGCGTACCCTCAATCATGTGCTAGCAGAGCGCTACAATGAGAGCTCACGCAAAAGTTATGCACGGCCGAAATGCACTACGAAAACTTTGCGAGTATTTTTCTGGCAAATAGCCAGGCACGGCTGGGCACCTGGTGGAGATTATGACGGACAACAAAGAAACACAGGAACAACGAACCGAGCGATTCATGCGGACGAGTCTCATTGTCTTCACGGTCTTGGGTGTCGCCGCGGGCTCCTTGTACGCGATGTCGGATCTAAATCCGAACAAGGGGCATTTTCTCAGCCTGGAAGTCAATCTGATGCTCGTCGCCGGTCCGTGTATTGGTCTCTTCGCTGGTTGGCTGCTCGCGAGAATCTGACGACGATTGCCGTCAGCACCGACGACAGATCGTTCTGCTCAGAGCTCAAGTCACGAGAGACGCGCGCTATCCATCAGGCTGTAGCGCATCACGGCCACGTGTTTTCAAGCGCCTCCATCAACGCCTCAAAATTTGCTTTGACTGTTCGCTCCCGGGCTTCTCTGGTGCGCGTGCCACCAGCAAAAGCATGCGAACTGCCGGAAGACTCCAGTGTCTTCGCCCATATGACATCGCCGCTGCGATCAG
>QIHS01000528.1 GCA_003229095.1 Woeseia sp.
CGAAGAGTATCAATACCCCGGCAAACGCCGTCGCGGCGAAGGGCGCATGCCAGCCCCATTCCGTTACCAGCCATGAACCGAGAAGCGGCGCAATCATCGGAGCCGCCGTGAATACCATCACCATGATCGACATGAGTCTCGCCGCCTGGCTGCCGCTGGAAATGTCTCTCACGATGGCACGTGCGAGAACCATCCCGGCCGATGCCCCGAATCCCTGCACAAACCGCGCGGCGAGCAAGACTTCAATATTGTCGGCAGACGCGGTGACAATCCCCGCGAGCGTGAAGAGACCAATGCCGGCATACAAAACAGGCAGGCGACCGAGGCGGTCGGAGATCAACCCGGCGGGCAGGGCCATGAAAAAACCAACGACCTGCTGACCCAGGGACATGTTCGTTGCAAGATCCTGAACCAACCCGGGGATCGCGGGCAAACTGATGTCGATAGCAAACGCGACCAGGCTGGTCAACAGACCGAGGACCAGTACAAATCGTTTCGACGTGGCCAGACCTGTGTTCATTTCAATTCCCGGCCACTGCCTGGTCCTGACGAAAGCCGGTCATCGCTTGCCCGTCGATCGCCACCGAATAGCCACACCGAAGTTCTCTCCTTATTTGACAATCAAGCAGTTACGCGAGCGAGTTTTGCGCAAATGCGGCTCACTTACAAACGCCGGATACAAATAGTTTCGACCATACTTTGATTATGCACCCAAAAAAGTCGTTAGTTTGGGTCTGCATTGAAAATTTGCACTCGTGAAACGCAACCGGAAAAAGTACTTGAAAACGAACCTTTTTTCAAATCGCGATGAAAAAATGTAACTAAAAAAACGAAGATTCAGGAACTTACGAAGCCTTGAATGTGTTGACTCCGAATCAAGCGTATGGCTGTGCGCAAAACGGGCGAATACGCTGTCTCCGAACGCAGACAGAATGCCTCATGCGGACGTTTGACGACCAGCAATCGATTTTATATACAAATCCGTCTCCCGAAATTTACTCAACACGTTCGTTTCAAAATCTGAGCCAATGTCGAATGAACAGGAACAAGCGGAAATGTTGGCAGACTCGATCTCTGTAAATTGCACTTGTTCGTCAAAAAGCCCGACCGGAATACCGGGGGTAAGCCTGCAGCGCGTTAACTCCGCTGTCACCTACCATCGACACCTTAAACGCCTGCGAAGCTATGTCGACGCCAATTCGAACAAGCCTGGATGCAGCTGAATATGTCGGTGTCTCGGCATGCCACCTTTCCCGGCTATTCAATGAAAAGACAGGCGTGCGTTTAGGAGACTGGATTTGTTACCGGCGAATCTTTGCGCCTACGATACGGCTATTACAAGAATTGCTTTTGCTGTCGGCTTTAGTAATTCACGTGCATTCGAAAGAGCGTTTCGGAAGATGAGCGGCTGCACCGCATCAGAATACCGGCGCGCAATGGTTCCACATTGAATGTCGTAAGGATGTCGTTTTTTGTCGGATAGTCGGCGTGCGATGTCGCGTAGCAAGCGTCCGGATCTCCTAACATTCTCACTCTGACGCCAATAAATTCGCGCATCGCTGGAAATGTCTGTCGGGGTATGGCAGGCAAGCCACGGAACGCGCAAGGAGAATGACAATGCATTTGCGCCGACTTCAATCGACAACCACATCGGTTTTCAACGCCCATTATTCGCTTACGAGGAGTTGGCACCGGCGCTGGATAATGATCGCTTCGGCGATTGTGACGATTCTGGCAACGAATGGTGCGCTCGGTCAGTCCAGCCCTGGCATTGACGTCGAATACCTGACACGCCAAGGTGTCGATGAAAGATTGCAGTCAGACGGCGTTGATCTACTCGGTGATTCCTATGACCCGAGCACGGGGTCGGTTGTGTTCAATCACTTGGATGTTTCGATTCCCGGCAATTCGGATCTCGAGGTGGCGATCAGACGCAAGCGTTCATCCGGTCGTCGTTACTGGATGCAAGCCGAGTATGACTTTGCAGATTGGGAAATAGAGACACCACGGATCTCTGTGATCGTCGGTCAGCAGCGGGACCAGTCCGGTCTGGAACCTCCAGAATGGCGCGACCAACGATGCACAGCCTCAAATTTCCTAGGTCCGAAGATTGTAATGTCTGATCCCTATTGGGTTCCTAACTTTTTTGATCCTGAGAACGACTTTCCAGATTTGTATATCATTGAGGACTACGAATATTCTAACGGGGTAGTGCTCGAAATCCCAGGACAGCCCTCTCGCCAACTTTTGGATATCGGTCAGCAAAATCAATGGCCAGCAGGGACAGAAAAGGTCACAACCGATAATTGGGCAATCTCGTGTATTACGGATGTCGGAATCGGGGGTGGTAACGGATTCATCGCGACAGCACCGAATGGGGATGTATATACGTTTGACGTTTTGGTATACCGAAGTGCGCCTCCAATTCGTGTGGCAAATTCATTTCTCGAAAGAAGTAACGCATTCATGCTTGCGTCAAGCGTTACCGACGTCAACGGTAATTGGGTTAACTACAGCTACAACGGACAAAAACTGGACACCATTACGAGTTCTGATGGGCGTGATATTAAAGTTCTATACTCCGGAAATCTTATCAGTCAGGTAAAAGCTAACTACCAATCTACAGACGAAAGAACTTGGACCTACAACTACGACATCGCGCCGAGTACTGCTACGGTTTTGGGTTCTGTAGATCTGCCTGATTCGCGCAGCTGGTCATTTGATTTGCGTGCGATGGACATAAAGGCCGATCCCACGTTTGACTGTACTAAAGCTGATATCACTGTATCCGTTACGCATCCGAATGGTGCTGAAGGAGCCTTTACATTTTCGGAGACACGGCACCTGAAAGGCGACTCAAATGTGGGTACCGCCAGGTCCAGGAGCTGCCAGGGCAGCGCTCCTCAGCAGAAACCGTATTTTGATGCAATGTCGTTGACACAGAAAACTCTGTCAGGGCCCGGCTATCCGGCGGCCACCTGGACATATTCGTACTCTGGGTACACGAGTGGAACTGTGCCGAGCACCAAGTGGAGCCA
>QIHS01000456.1 GCA_003229095.1 Woeseia sp.
TTTTCGGCAATCGCAATCAGGAAGCCCGCTTTCATTTTTGATGCCAGCAAATGTGGACTGAATTCGTCATCTGATGCCAGGCCACCACCATGGAACGATCCACCGGCACCGATTCGATCAGGAATTGCGGCAGCCAGCCGCATCGTATAGGAACCGGTCATGCAGTATCCGGTCGTGCCGATCTTACGGCCAGTATCAACTGACGCCTGATTGTCGAGGTATTCGACGTACGTGCGTCCGTCCGTAACGCAGGTTTCCGGAGACAGCGACCGCGCGTGCGGCATTAACAATTCGCGAATGCCCGGATCACGAAAGCCTTTGCCCTCAGGAACGATTGTGCCCTTATGAGTTCGATAATACGGATTGACAACCAGCACAGAATAACCCGATTCGGCAAGACGCTTGCCCATGTCTCGAAATGCCGGTCGAATGCTGACAATGTCGGGCCAGACGATTACGGCCGCGTGTTTGCCGCTCGCCGGATGCACGAAATAACAATCAGCCATGCCATCCGGTGTTTCTACCATGACGTCCTGCTCGACCACATCATGCGCGTTGGCAACCGATGGCAGCATCATGGTCAATGCGACACCCGCCCCGCGTTTATTAAACTCGCGGCGCGTTAGCCCTTTGCGGCGAAGATATTCCTCGGCATCTTTATTGGTTTGTTCATCGCACATGATCTTTCCTCAGAATCGACGTGGTGACAGTTACTGTAATTTGTCGATGGCAGTATACCTGCAGGACGTGCAGAAACTGGCCCGATCAGAGTGTTATCGAGTTCGGCAAAGGAGATTTCGCATCCTATTGACTCAAAATCTGATCGTGAATGTCGTCCGGATCGCTGACCGTAAGAACCTATGACAACGCCGGTAAATGGGTAGGCTATCCGAAAATTCAGTACACTTTCCTGAATAACGATTCGCAAAATCGAAAAACAGGGGAAGAAAATGCTGAACCGTCGAGAATTTGCATTGGCCACTGCGGGCGCGGCCACGTTAGGTTCCACGGCTTTGAAAGCACTGGCCGCTGGAATGCCAACCCAGGACGCACTAATCATTGATGCAATGGGTGAGATTCGCGAGGTCTATACCGATTCCCTTTGCCGTGAAATGATCGATTCAGGCATCAATTCGGTCACCGTCACTCTTTGCGACCCGAAGTCCGTCGAGGCTGAGGCCTACGAATGGGGCATTGACGGAATACTGGAGTATGACCGCCTCATAGATAAGGAGCCTGCGTTCTGGATAAAGGCGGAATCCGTTGCTGACATACAGACTGCGCGCGATCACGGCAAAATTGCACTTTTCTATCTTTTTCAAAACTCGACTCAATTTGGTAAGGATTTGGACAACGTAGACGTCTTCTACGGGCTCGGTGTCCGATCCAGTCAGATCACCTACAACTTCCAGAACTGGGCGGGCGCTGGCTGCAATGAACTGAACGGATCTGGTCTGACCGTGTTCGGCCACGAACTCGTTGAGAAGATGAACAACGCAAACATGCTGATCGATCTCAGTCACGCCAGCATGCGGACGATGGCCGATACGATCGCAGCATCCAGTGCGCCCGTCATCGTGTCGCATTCCTGCTGCAAAGCGCTGAATGAGCACAATCGCAATACGACCGATGAAAACATCCGCGCTATTGCAGACAAGGGTGGCCTGTTCGGCGTGACGCAAATGCGACCTTTTATGACGCGCCAGATCAATGACGCGGTGCATTACTACTACCAGCACATTGAACATGCAATCGACGTCGCAGGCATTGATCATGTTTGTATCGGCTCAGACCGAGATCACCGCCGCCTCACGCTCACGGAAGAATACATCGCAGAACTCAAGGCCGAACAAGGCCCGAATTTCGATCGATCTCAATGGCCTTTGTATTTCGAGGAACTCAATGGCCCGCGACGCATGGAGACGATCTGGAATGGTCTGGCGAAGCGTGGCATGGGCCAGAGAGATCTCGAGAAGTTGTTCGGGCTGAACGTGTTGCGATTGTATGGGGAAGTCATCGGCTAGGGCGGCGCAACCCCTGCGAGATATTGAGCCGTGTTCCTGGGGTATTTTTCTCTCGAAATTACTTTAATAAAAAACTGTAAATAATTGTTTTTATAAAGAAACAGAATCGAACTCTCAAAAAAGGGGCTCTGACCCGGCTTCTGAAGCAACAACCGGGTCAGAGCCCGTTATTGGGCTCTGACCCGGTTGTTGGCTGTATGATGCACACTATTCTTCGATTCCGGAGCCATGCAATATGTATCGTTCGAGTATTCTCGTAGTTTTTTCCCTTTTCGTCGCGGGCTGCAGCGACAGTAAGTCGCCTGATTCCAACATGCCTGAAACTGCTGAAGCACCCAACCCATTCTTTGTGGAGAGCACACTGCCTTATGGCCTCCCACACTTCGACTTGATCAGGGACGAGCATTTTGTCGCCGCATTTGAGCATGGCATGGCTGAACACATGTCAGAAATCGATGCGATCGCATCAAGCTCTGACGCCGCCAGCTTTGACAACACCGTTGTTGCCATGGAACGGGCCGGACAATTATTGACTCAGACACGACGAGTATTTGCCAATCTGACGAGTACGCATACAAACGATGCGCTCAAAATAATTCAGACAGAAATGGCGCCGCGATTTTCGGCACACAACGACAGCATTCGTTTGAATCCACAATTGTTCACAAAACTCGCCGGACTTTATGAAACTCGTGACACGCTGAATCTCAATGC
>QIHS01000214.1 GCA_003229095.1 Woeseia sp.
ATGATATCGGCTGGCAATACGGGCACTGACGATCCGCCCGGAATCACGGCTTTCAGGCCCCTGCCATCAAGCACACCGCCGCAAAGATCCAGTAAATCCCTGAACGATATTCCCATCGGCAGCTCGTAGTTGCCGGGCTTTTCGATGTGCCCTGACACAGAAAATTGTGCAGTCCCCGCAGACCCTTCCGTGCCCAGGTCGGAAAACCAGCTGCCGCCATTGCGAATAATTGCCGGCACGCTCGCCAGGCTTTGCGTGTTGTTGATTGTCGTTGGCAGACCATACAAACCGTAGTTCGCCGGGAACGGTGGCTTGAAACGCGGCTTGCCCTGTTTGCCTTCCAGTGATTCGAGCAACGCCGTCTCTTCGCCGCAGATGTAAGCGCCTGCACCAATGAACGTATGCAAATCGAAATCAATTCCTGAACCTTGAATATTCTTGCCCAGCAACCCGGCCTCGTAAGCCTCTGCAAGTGCGGCTTCGAATCGTGGCACCGGTTCGTCAATAAACTCGCCGCGAATATAGTTGTAAGCAATCGTTGCACCCATCGCGTAGGCAGCAATAGCCATTCCCTCTATCAGGCAATGCGGGTTGTTGCGCAGCACTTCACGGTCGTGGCAGGTGCCCGGCTCACTCTCGTCAGAGTTACACACGAGGTACTTCTGCCCCGGTGCCGACCGCGGCATGAAACTCCACTTCAGGCCAGTCGGAAATCCCGCGCCGCCCCGACCGCGCAGACCTGATGCCTTCACCTCTTCGATGACTTCGTCAGGCGACATCTTGCCATCGAGAATCTTGCGCCATGCTTTGTAACCGTCGTGCGCAACATAGGTTTCCATCGACCATGGCTCTTCTGCACCGAAAGTGTTAAAGCACACCAGATTTTGCTCGATGTTGCTCATTCGAGTCCGTCCAGTATCTGGTCGACTTTTTGCTTGCTCAGATTCTCGTGATACTTGTGGTCCACCATCATCATCGGCGCGCCACAACACGCAGCCAGGCACTCCTCTTCCCGCTTGAGATAAATTCGGCCATCCGCTGTGCTCTCGCCCACCTTTATGCCCAATTTGTGTTCAACGTGTGCAACCAGATCTTCTGCGCCGCGCAGCATGCACGACACGTTTGTGCAGATCGCCACATTGTGACGACCAACCGGTCTGGTCTGAAACATCGAATAGAAAGTCGCGACCTCATATACCTGAATCGTCGGCAGGTCGAGGTAGTCGGCCACGCCGTTCATCAGTTCCGCTGTCAGGTAACCATCATTCTCATGTTGCACTGCGTGCAAAGCGCCGATCACAGCAGATCGCTGGCGATCTTCCGGAAAACGCGTTTTCCACTTCTCGATTTCTTCGCGGACATGGTCTGACAGAATGTCGGCATCGGTCATCGGTCTATCTCACCGAACACAATATCCTGCGTACCGATCACGGCGACCACATCAGCGAGCATGTGCCCCTCAACCATCTCAGACATGGATGCCAGGTGCGCGAAACCCGGTGCACGAATTTTTAGCCTGTACGGTTTGTTCGCGCCGTCGGAAACAATATATACGCCGAATTCGCCCTTCGGGTGTTCAATCGCCGCATACGCTTCGCCTTCAGGGACACAATACCCTTCGGTAAAAAGTTTGAAGTGGTGGATCAACGATTCCATGTTGCCTTTCATCTCGATCCGGCTCGGCGCCACGATTTTATAGTCGTCCAGCATCACCGGGCCAGGATTCTTGCCAAGCCAATCGACACATTGTTTGATGATTCGGTTCGATTGACGCATTTCCTCAATGCGAACCAGGTAGCGGTCGTAACAATCCCCATTGACGCC
>QIHS01000317.1 GCA_003229095.1 Woeseia sp.
GAGCCGAAACTTTTCGACACGTTGCGGGCACTGACAATGCTGGTCATTCCTGCTCCCCTTTTTTGATTCCGCTCGAAGACTTGTCCGCATTCACGCTCTTGAGCAGATCTTCAGCATTCAGTCCCAGCCGCTTAATCGTTGCGGTGACTTCCGGCCATTCTTTTTCGAGAAACCGTTGCCGCTCGTTCTTCATTAGCCTTTTGCGTGCACCGTCTGTGACAAACATGCCGCGACCGCGTTTCTTTTCCACCAACTGCTCGTCGACCAATTCCTGGTAGCCTTTCAGAACCGTCAGCGGATTAAGTCTGTACTCTGCTGCCACATTGCGAACTGACGGCAATGCGTCGCCATCATTCAGGACACCTTCGAGAATCATCGTGATCACGCGATCACGTAGCTGCCGATAAATCGGCAGGTCTTCATTCCACTTTGGATCCATTGCGTATCCGGCCCCGGTCACTTTTTATTATGCGCCGCGCCCGACGCAATCAGGTCGTCGTTCGCTGGCACGGCAATTGTAACAGGGCAGAAGTAAATGACGCATCATCAGGTCAGGTACTCAAGCACTACTTCGATTTTAAGGGCGCACGGCCAGGCTGATGGCGGTCAAGTTCGTTTGGTAACAATGTTTCCCCGTTAATCGTAAGCTCGAGGTCGAAGGGAAGCGCGAGTAAGGTATCGGTAAGCAGCGACAACGATTGCAGTTTCTGCATCGTGTCTGCACTTAGAATGATATTGACTGATGTAGTCGCCACCGGCACAGGAGCAGCCTTCACCTCGTTCGGCAGGTTTGCTCGTGCCTGGCCGACGATCAGTGCGATGGTGAACATGACCAGCAGGGAGACTGGAATCCAGCCGTTGCTTGCTTTCGTATGCTGTTTTTTCATCCTTTTCACCGGCGTTGCTACGTCCGGCCCTCTTGTTAGTGACTTGGTGTTGTAGTTGACTATAACACTAAATTCCTGAATTGCAAGTGCGCAGTCAAAAAACCCCGTTTTTGCCTTCGTGCCGTTTAAGTATCTGGGTACCAATGGTTACTGGTATAGAAATCAAGGACCTGCCAACTCGCTGAGGGAAAGAGGAGATGAGATCAATCGCTGCGAAGGTGAATTACACGGAATCACCGCTTTGCTCGCATGCAGACCTCCCCTATGCTCGCGGCATGATAGACAGGCTGGATGATTCGGCATTGATGCTGCGCTACAAGGACGGCGACGTTCTCGCGTTTGAGACGCTATATAAGCGGCACCGCGATTCTCTTTTTCGCTACTTGCTGCGTCTGTCGCTAAATCGCGCGACCGCTGAGGACCTGTTCCAGGAGGCGTGGGGAAAGATCATCAAGGCACGCCTCAACTATCGCCCTACTGCAAAGTTTTCGACCTTTCTGTTTCGCGTGGCACATAACTGTTTTATCGACTATTTGCGCCGCAACAAACGTCATACCGCGGAAGCCAATGTCGATCCTGACCTGAGTCCCGACCCTGGTCATTCGCCGGAACAACTGACGGAAAAGCATCTGGCTCGGCGGCGCCTCAATGAATGTTTACAACAGATCCCCAGCGAACAAAGAGAAGTGTTCCTGCTGCGCGAAGAGGGCGGCCTGTCGATTGACGAGATCGCCACGGTGACAGGCGTGAACCGCGAAACGGCGAAGAGCCGGTTGCGCTACGCGACGGGCAAACTCAGGACGGCGCTGGTCTCCTCGGAAGCGCCTGATGACGAGCAACGAAGATGACTGACCCTACGAGGAACGACGACATTGAGCGATTGCATGCAGAGCGATATCGGTATTTGGCTGACGAATCGGTTAGCGACGAACTGAATCAGGCAGTACTACGAACGGCAAGGAACGCCGTCGATACGAGTAAAAAAAGGCTTTGGCAAACAAACTGGCTCAGGTCATTTGCGTTTATTGCGTTGGTCGGGCTGAGTTTTTCTCTGCTTCTGCAAATGAATGATACGCCGTTGGATACGATGACCGAAATCAGCCCTGCATCGCAGCCAGACAGTCGTTTCGAAGATGCCGGAGCGGCAACCGCAGCGCGAATTCGTGATGCGGAAGTGGCAATGGGAACAATGCAAAGCAAACCGGAGCCGGCAGAGGAGTCGAACGCAAACCCTGATACTGCAGCGATTAGCGTGAACCTGCCCGAGGATACTGCTTGCAGTGAGACAGACCGGCTGGACTCGGGAAGTTGGTGGCGTTGTATACAGTTACTGGAAAGGCGTGGAGTCGAATTGTTGAAATCATTCCCGGCATTCGACGAACCGCGTTGAACGCAGAGACAAAGCAGTGCGTTTGTGAATAGATCGGGCTAGAATCGCGCACCGAAAACACTGTCTTTTGTCTCTGCCACACAGGTCCATCCAAAA
>QIHS01000336.1 GCA_003229095.1 Woeseia sp.
GGCGGGTGCTGCCAGCGCCAAACCAGCCTGGCTATCGCGATCAAAAAGATAGAGATGCCGACAGATTTGTGATTGGCGAGAAGGGCGAGCTGATTCATGTCCGAACCGGCATCGGCAGCACGCTCACCCAGTTTCGCAAGCACAAATTGCAACACGATCATGCCCGCAATCCACCAGTGCAGGATCTTTGCGATCGGGCTGTATTCAGTCGCCGGTGCGTTCATCGTCAGCAGGATGTGGCAGGTCGTTGCGCGAGTGAACGCGCGAAGTCGGTGCTATTTGGCGACGGGCATAGTCGAGAAACGCGCGTCATCATCTGACCACCACCAGAACGGGGCCAGCGGTTTTTGTTCGGGCCAGAGTTCGTTCAGTGTGTCGCCATCAAAAAGTCTGCCATTTTGCACGATACGGCTAATTTCTACTGTGTTGCGAATATTGTCGAGCGGATTCGCATTCAAAATGACCATGTCGGCGAGCTTGCCAACCTCTATAGAACCGAGGTCCTGATCCACACCAATGATTTTCGCGCCATCGATGGTCGCCGCGCGCAACACTTCAACCGCTTGCATGCCACCGAGTTCATAGCCCCACATTTCCCAGTGATAACCCAGGCCCTGCAGTTCGCCGTGCGCACCGATGCCGAGCAGCCCACCAGCACGCTGAATTTTTGCAGCCTGTTCGGCAGCCTGCTGAAATTGGAATTCGTCGTCGCGCTGCCATCCTGGACGGCGCCGGGTTAGTTCGTCAAGGCGGTTGTGTGGATAAAAGCGCTGCAATTTTTCGTCATCATGCACTTCTGTGCGAGTGAAGAAATACTCGACCATCGATCCGGCATTGTATTGGACAACCAGCGTTGGTGTGTACGCCGTTTGCGTTTTTGCGTAGAGCTCGACGACGTCATTAAAAATCGGCGAGTCGGGCAGGGTGTGCTCGTTACCGTGCATACCGTCGATCGCATGTGTGATATCGAGCCTTTGGTCCCCGCCGCCTTCCGTTGTTGGCATCAGGCCCAATTCCTTGCTGGCCAGAACCACCCATTGACGTTGCTTGCGATTGCCGACCAGGTAGGACTTGATGTTGTTGGTATGGTAGTGCTCTTTGTAACGACGTAAGTAGGAGAGCGTCGCGTCGTAAGACTTGAAATCGTTGTTGCCGAAAATGCCCATCGCGGTCATGAATGCACGTTGTCCGACCGACTGGCCGGTTTCGACGAAATCCCGATAAGCCAGATACTCTTTGTAAGACGTTTGCACATCAAGACCCGCCGTGATCCCGTAAGCAAGACTGGCTGTCAAGGTCCAGTTGTGCGGTTCGAGCACATCGTCGGTACGAAACTCCCAGTGCGCGTGAGTATCGATAAACCCTGGCACGATGTACTTGCCACTGA
Source organism: Woeseia sp. (assembly GCA_003229095.1). Lineage (GTDB taxonomy): Bacteria > Pseudomonadota > Gammaproteobacteria > Steroidobacterales > Woeseiaceae > SZUA-117. Next base: position 1,388 of record QIHS01000336.1, read on the forward strand.
CGTCGATTACGACTGTGTCTTCTGGCGTGTCGACAGATCCGCTTGCGCCGATTGCTGCGATACGATTGTCCCTGATTAGCAGGTCCTGATTTTCCAGCACCCTGTTCATGTCATCAGTGCTGGCACCCGACATTGTGATCACGTTCGCACCGCGCAACAACATTGAGCCTGATGGTGTGTTTCGGGGAACAACAACGTCGAATGACGTCATCTGTACGGCTTCGTGTTCGTCCTTCGGTTCGAATGGTTCGTCGTCGCTCTCGTTGTCGTCATCATCTTCGCTCTTTTCGCTATCTTCTTCCTCTTGCCGAAACTCGATGCTTGACAGTGAACGCTGATAAAAGGAATTGCCAATCGCCCACCAGACCGACTGACCGTCGTTCGTCCAGCCAAAAAAATCGGCACCGATATCCGTGAGTTGCGCGGGCAACGCCGGGCTGCGAACATCAACCGTCGGTGCGCTGCCGCCCGCATTTGCGGTGGCAATCGCCCAGACTTGTTTGTTAACGAGAGCCAGCGCGTGTCTGCCATCAGGACTGATTCGAACGGACTCTGCCTGCGGAGGTTTTTCGCTGCGCCGGTTACCTCTTGGTCCGGTGACCACGAGTTCTTCCCGGCGATCTGTGCCGTCAAGCTGCAACGAGAACAGGCCGCTTTCATCAATCAGAAACACGCGGCCGTGATCATCGCCAAAGTGGGGGTAACGTGCACCCTTGCTTGAAGTGATCGCAGTTTGTGCGCCGCCGTTCGCCGGCAAAGACACGAGTTCGAGTGGAATGCCCAGGCCGGTAAATTCGCTGAAGGTCTGGTGTCGCATGTACTCGTTGCCGCGCATGGCAAGCAGAGTTTTTCCGTCAGGGCTGTAGACCAGGTCTGTGTAAAAGGCCGGTATGTCCGTCAATTGTCGCGGCTGCCCGCTGCCATTCGAACGCATGCGCCAGATTTGCCCGCCGTCATGCATTGACCAGGTGACGTAGGCAATCCAGCGTCCATCGGGCGACCAGACGGGTTTGAACTCCCATGCTTCACCAGATGTCAGGCGTTCTGGTTGAGCGCCATTGGCGGCATCCAAAACATAGATCTTGGTGAGTACCGAGGCGGCAATCTGTCCGCCATCCGGCGACAGACGTGGGTCGTGAATCAATGTCGCGGTAAGGTCGCCCTGCGGCACCGCATAGGAGGCTGTCAGGTCAGGACCGTCAGGACCGATGTCGAGTTTGACATCAGCACTAAACGGAATTTCGTCTTTTTGTCCGGATGACACATCAACTTGCCAGATCTTGCCAAGCGCGTTAAAGACAATCGTTTGACCATCAGGTGTGAAGGAGT